>JADFCT010000080.1 GCA_017161665.1 Candidatus Sumerlaeota bacterium | reverse complement strand
TTTTTTTTGAAATTGATGTCCCCGAAATCGGGAGAAGGCCCATCATGCTCGGTCCCGGTAACCCTTGGCTCGATCCGCGGTATGCGCGCATGGCGGCCATGGCCTCTGTCATTCCCATGCTGATGGTGGCCGGTCCGCTGGTGGGTTGGTATCTGGGGGGGCTGATCGGCCGCCCGTTGGGATACGAAAACCCCGCCCGATTCGTGGGATTGATTCTGGGAATCGGATCGAGCATCCGGCAAGTCTGGCAAATGATCAAATCCATCCAGGAGGAAAAACGATGACGAACAAACGAAATAGCGCGCCGAAAGCAGAACTCCCCCTGTCGGCCTCCGTGATGAATCGGGCCCTCTTCAAGACAGCCATCTTGGTTGCTTTTCTGTTTCCGATCATCTGGATATGGCTCGGATGGATGGCCGGAATCGACTTTATGTTCTTTTCTTCGTGGAATATCTGTAATTTATTCTTCTTATCCAAGACATTGATACTTATGGGGATCAAGAAGCGATTTGTGTTGGGCGCCCTATACGGGGGTGGGGTATTTTTGCTGATCGCAATTCTCCTGTTGTATTTCAATTATGTCCGTCCTACACTCTTCTCGTTTTTGGTTGGCTTTCACTTGCCTTACGCCGTTTTGGTCCTTCAGGCGCTGGGGCGGAATCGAGAGTATCCCATGGATTTGAGGGAGGCCCGGGCGCCGGAGGGCATTTGCAGCCAGGCTGAGGATGATGAGCGAAAACACAGCGCATAACACACAGGAACCGAGCGACAATCCTGAGGTTCAGTTTATTGATCCTGCGGATCCCCACACGCAAGAATACCTCCAGTCCGATTCCAATGCCCCCGCCCACACGACCGCGGGAGCCGCCGCTCCCCATGGCGACGAAGGCGATCATGACGCCGGGCACGACGAACATATCCACGAAGTGCCCAACGCCATCATGCTGATCCGGGGCATGTTTTTCAAAGACAACCCCACCGTCAACGATGCCCTGAAATTCATTGAGCCCACTTTTTTCTCCCTCCTGGCGGCGGTGTTTATGGGATGGATCGCCTGGAAGGGCACGCGGCAGCTGAGCCTGATTCCCGGAAAAATGCAGAATGTGCTGGAAATCATGGTCGATTCCGTCATGGGGCTCATCGTTCCGGTCATGGGAGAGAAGCACGCGCGAAAGCATCTCCCCTTTCTGGGGTCGCTGTTTGTGTTTATCTGGCTGAACAACATGATGGGGTTGATCCCCTTTTTCAAGGCGCCGACCTCCATGTTCCAGACGACACTGGCCTTGGGCCTGTGTGTGTTTCTTTATGTTCAGTTCCATGCCATTCGGATGAACGGCCTCTGGGGTTATTTTCATCACTTGATGGGATCGCCTAAAAATGCGGTGGGGTGGGCGCTGGCCCCCCTGCTGTTCATGCTGGAGATTGTCGGCGAGTTTGTCAAACCCGTGTCGCTGGCGCTGCGTCTTTTCGGAAACATTATGGGTGAAGATATCCTGCTGTTTGTCTTCGCGACAATCGGTGTATCGATGGTCTTCATCGGAGACATACCGGTCCCCATCCCCTTGCAGTTTCCGTTCTTTTTTCTGGCCCTCATGGCCGGAACGATTCAGGCCATGGTGTTTACGTTGCTGGCAACGATTTATGTGACATTGTTCATTCCTCACGAGCACGGTCATTAGACCAAACAGCGTGAGCGCAAATAAAGATTGAAAACACTTATCCGAATAGGGAGGAAGTTGGTATGGATCCGGAAACCACGCAGGAAGTAGTCAAGGCCGCGGCCACCGTCTGGGATGCGGAAATGTTGATGGCTATAGCCTACCCGTTCGCCTTGGCGATAGCGGCCATTGGCTCGGCTTGGGGACTGAGCAAGGCAGTATCAAGCGCCATGGACGCCATGGCGCGGCAGCCAAACAACTCGGGCGCCATTATGAACGCCATGATCGTCGGGTGCGCGTTCATCGAGGCGCTGGCGATCTATATGTTGATTTCGCCGTTCATCGCCACGCTGTCGTTCTTCGGCAACTAAGCCAGTGAACCCCGGCCAGACAATCGCTTTGAGAGCAGACACGGGGGCCAGCGGCGCAAGTCGGCGGCATCCGTGATGACGTGAGGGAGCATCATGGGACACTTTTGGGCGTTGGTGGTCACACAGGCCATCAGTTTTCTTATTTTCTTTTCCATCCTCAAGTACTTTGCCTGGGGACCGGTGTCGCGATTCATTGAGTACCGACGGACGGAAATCAGGGGGCAATTCGACGAGGCGGCGAAGTTACAGCAGGAAATCGACGCTGAGAAAGCCGTCCTGGATGAGCGACTGCGTCACGCCGAAGAAGAAGCGCGCAAACAGGTTCAGGAAATGATCGCCCAGGGCCGTCAGATGGCGGATGATATCACGACTCAGGCTCAGGAAGAAGCCCGAGGGATTCGGGCTCATGCCGAGCAGGTCGCCGACATCGAATATGCCAAGGCCATGAAGCAGGTCAAGGAATCGGTCATTAATATGACGATTGATGCCACCGGACGATTGTTGCAGGAAGAACTGACCGACACGCGCCATCGTGAATTTGTGGCGCGACGTCTGGAAGAACTGGAAGCGCGGAATTAGTCGTGCCGTTTTTTTTCAGGGAAGGCGCAGAACGCACGGAACAGGGAACGTCCTTTTATGCCACTGGATATTGAGGTGCAGGACAATTATGCGCGGGCGTTGTTTCGCGTGGCCGAGCAAGCGGGCGATCTGGATCAGATCGCCGAAGAGGCCCGTGAGATGGCCGACTACCTTGAAACGCACACGGACCGACGGCTCCGTTCGTTTATCGAGGGGCCACAAATCCCCGATGACGAAAAGCATCGGCTGATCCGAAACATGTTCAGCGGGCGGGTTCACAAACTCCTCGTGAATATGATGTGCCTGATGATCGATAAACGGCGTTCTCTGTATGTGGTTCATGCGTTGCGCGAGTTTGCCGATCTCGTGGATCACAAGAATGAGATCCATCCGGCTCTGGTCCGTACGGCGACGGCATTGAGTGAAGACGAGCGAAAAAAAATGCAGGCCACGCTGGAAGCCCATGCCGGCGTCCGGTTGCGATTGCGGTTCAAAGTCGATCCGACGCTGATCGGCGGATTCGTCTGTCAGTATGATGATGATCTGATCGACTGTTCGCTGCAAACATCGCTCAATGAAATACGGGATCGGCTCCACGCCATTCGCCTGGACCTGCCGACGCCGGAGATTGAAGACAACTAGAAAACGGTCGCATAGGTTTTCATAAATAGCACGGTGAATCGGAGTAGCATCAATGGCTCTGCGAGCAGATGAAATCACGGAAATTCTGGAGAAAGAGCTCCAGGACTACGAGCGAGAAATTACGCTGGAGAAAATCGGCACGATCCTGAAGGTTGGCGATTCGATCGCGACGGTGTATGGTCTGACGGAAGCGATGGCCGGCGAGCTGCTGGAATTTCCGGGTGGGACCATGGGCATGGTCCTGAACCTGGAGGAATCGTCGGTGGGCGCGGCGATTTTTGGATCGGATCGCCACATCAAAGAAGGCGACACGGTTCGGCGAACGGGCAAGATTGCCTCGGTTCCCGTGGGTCCGGCGTTGCTGGGTCGCGTGGTGGACGCGCTGGGGCAACCCATTGACGGTAAAGGCCCCATCGTGGCCGAAGCGCATAACCCGGTCGAAAATCCCGCGCCCAACGTCGTCTCACGCAAGCCGGTTCACGAGCCACTCATGACGGGCATCAAAGCCATTGACGCCATGGTCCCCATTGGTCGCGGCCAACGCGAGTTGATCATCGGCGACCGCCAGATTGGCAAAACGTCGCTGATTCTCGACACGATCATCAATCAAAAGAAAACGGGTGTGAAATGCATCTACGTGGCCATCGGGCTGAAGATGTCGAGCGTGGTCGGTCTGGTGGAGCAACTTGAAAAATACAACGCCATGGATCATACGATTATCGTGTGCGCCTCGGCGGATCAGGCGGCGGCCCTTCAATTCATCGCGCCCTATACCGGTTGCTCCATGGGTGAGTATTTCCGGGACAAGGGTGAACACGCGGTGTGTTTCTATGACGACCTGAGCAAACAGGCCGCGGCCTATCGCCAGTTGTCTTTGCTGTTGCGCCGCCCGCCGGGACGCGAGGCCTACCCGGGCGACATTTTCTATAACCATTCGCGACTTCTGGAACGGGCCGCTAAATTATCCGACGAATTGGGCGGGGGATCCTTGACGGCTCTGCCGGTTATTGAAACACAGGCGGGCGACGTGTCGGCCTACATTCCGACCAATGTTATTTCCATCACGGACGGCCAGATCTACCTGGAACCCGATTTATTCAACTCCGGCATCCGTCCGGCCATCAATGCCGGTCTGTCGGTGTCGCGCGTGGGCTCGGCGGCACAGTTCAAAGCCATGAAGAAGGTCGGCGGCCAATTGCGCCTGGCTCTGGCTCAATACCGTGAACTCGAAGCCTTCGCCAAATTTGGATCGGACCTGGATCAGGCCACCCAGCGCCAACTCAAGCGGGGCGAGCGGCTGGTGGAAACGCTGAAACAGGGGCTGAACGTGCCCATGCCGTTATGGAAACAGGTATCGATTCTCTATGCGGCGAATGAAGGATTCCTCGACAACATCCCGGTGGAATTGATTCAACGCTTCGAAAAAGAGTTTCATGAATTCCTTGAAAAGAAACACGGGGCGATCGGCGCCGGCATTGAAAAACATAAAGACCTGACAAAAGAGCTGACCGATGAGTTGTATCGGGCCTGCGGCTTGTTCATTGAGCAGTTCCAGAAAAAACTGTCAGGCGACCAGCCGCGTCCCATGCCGGAGTTAAAACCGCTGGAAGAAGATGAAGCCGAAGAAGTGGACGAAGTGGGCGTGGAATAAGTCCGTCCATGCGGTGATTTTTTATAACAGGATCGGGTGATGCCTGAGAATCTGAAAATATTACGCCGGCGCATTCGGTCGGTGGCCAATACGAAGAAGATCACCCGGACGATGGAAATGATCGCCTCGGCCAAGTTGCGTCGTGTGCAGACCGCCCTGTTGGCGGCGCTGCCCTATGCGGCGGCGATCCAAAAGATCGTGCGAAACATGTCGGCCGATGCGTCGGTGGGGAACTTACCCTACTTTGACAAACGCGAAGGGGGCAAGACCCT
This sequence comes from Candidatus Sumerlaeota bacterium, assembly GCA_017161665.1. Taxonomy (GTDB): domain Bacteria; phylum Sumerlaeota; class Sumerlaeia; order JADFCT01; family JADFCT01; genus JADFCT01. The sequence goes on along the minus strand of JADFCT010000080.1, from coordinate 6,371 downwards.
GCTGGTCGCGGTGGCAAGCGACCGCGGATTGTGTGGGGCCTATAATATTTTAGCCCTCCGGACGCTTGAGCATTATATTGATGAAAACGGTGGGCCTGACCAGTTTGAGGTTTTCGCCATGGGGCGTCGCGTCCGGGACTTTGCGAAACGCCAGGGCTACAAGATCGCCGACTCGATCGTGGGCCAGAGCGGATCGATGACGGTGGAGTTGTCCAACAAGATCGCCGATCAATTAACGCAGCGTTATCTGAATGGCGAAGTGGATCGTATCCTTTTTGTCTTCAATAGTTACATTTCCTCCATCGCCTATGAGCCGGCGTTGGAGTCCTTTCTGCCATTGGATCCGGAGGAACTGCTGGAGGCGCCAGACGTGCCGGAGGATGAGCAGGTCGAACCCGGGAGCCTGGAATATATCATGGAGCCAAGTCCGGCGCGCCTGATCGAAACCTTGATGCCCCAGTTCCTGCGGTTGAAAGTCTATGCCTGTCTCTTCGAGGCGGCGACGACGGAACACATCGCCCGGCGAATCGCCATGAATGGGGCGACCACAAACTGTGACGAATTGGTGGATACGCTGACGCTTCAGGCCAACAAGGCCCGTCAAGCGTCGATTACCAAAGAAATTCTGGAGATTGTCGGCGGCGCCGAGGCCCTGAAGGGCTGATCACACAGCGCTGGTCTATTCTGAGGGAGCGGAACGAACATGTCGGAAAATATCGGCTATATCAGACAGGTCATTGGTCCCACCATGGACGTGGAGTTCGACTCCGACCACCTGCCGGAAATCCTGAACGCGGTGACCGTTGACGATCCGGAAAACAATATCCACGTCGTGGGCGAAGTGGCCCAGCACATCGGTGACAACCTCGTGCGCTGTATCGCCATGCACTCAACGGACGGTTTGCGCCGGGGCATGGAAGTCGTCAATACGGGCGACACCATCACCGTCCCGGTGGGCGAACAGACCTTGGGGCATATTTTCAATCTGGTCGGCGAACCACTGGATGGTCGTGGGGAACTGGCAAATCCGGACACCCGATGGTCGATTCACCGTCCCGCGCCCGTATATGAGGATCAGTTGCCGCCGACGCAAATGCTGGAAACCGGCATCAAGGTCATCGACTTGCTGGCTCCCTATCCGAAGGGCGGTAAGATTGGTTTGTTCGGCGGCGCGGGCGTGGGCAAGACCGTTATCATCATGGAGTTGATCTATAATATCGCCCGCGAACATGGGGGCTATTCGGTCTTCGCCGGCGTGGGCGAACGCACACGCGAAGGCAATGACTTGTGGTTGGAAATGAACGAGTCGGGCGTTATCAATGCAGAGGATCCAGCCAAATCGCGCGCTGCTCTGGTATTCGGACAGATGAACGAGCCACCCGGCGCCCGAATGCGCGTCGCTCTGTCGGCTTTGACCATGGCCGAATACTTCCGTGAGGAAATGGGGCAGGATGTGTTGCTGTTCATCGACAACATTTTCCGCTTCACCCAGGCCGGTTCCGAGGTCTCGGCCCTCTTGGGCCGTATGCCCAGCGCGGTCGGCTATCAACCCACATTGGCCACGGACATGGGCGCCCTGCAGGAACGCATCACTTCGACCAAGGCCGGATCGATCACCTCGGTTCAGGCCGTTTATGTTCCGGCCGACGACCTGACCGACCCGGCCCCGGCGGCGACGTTCTCGCATCTGGACGCCACGACGGTTCTGTCGCGCCAGATCGTGGAACTTGGAATCTATCCCGCCGTCGATCCGCTGGACTCGACGAGCCGTCTGCTGGCCCCGGAATATGTGGGCGAGGAACACTACCAGGTCGCCCGCTCGGTCCAGGACATCCTGCAACGGCAGAAGGACTTGCAGGATATCATCGCCATTCTGGGGATGGATGAATTGTCGGAAGAGGACAAACGGATCGTGGCCCGCGCGCGAAAAATCCAGCGTTTCCTGTCCCAGCCCTTCCATGTCGCCGAGACCTTTACGGGACGCCCCGGTAAATATGTGAAACTGGAAGATTCCATCGCTGGATTCAAGGCGATCATTGCCGGCGAAGCCGACGACCTGCCAGAACAAGCCTTCTACATGGTCGGATCGCTGGAGGAGGCGCGTGAAAAGGCTAAAGAACTTTAATGGGACGCTAATTCAGCGAATGAGGCGCCCATGTCCATAAAAATGGGCACAAAGAATGATGAAAATGACCTCGTGGCGCGACGCGGTGGATTCCTTTTAAACGCCAAGGCGCGACGACGCAAAAGACCGTGGGGCGCGACGCGGTGGAATCTTTTTTTTTTTGAACCATGAAGAATAGAATGAAAAGAAGCAGGTTGCGCTAATCGCCATGGCGCAAAGACGCAAAGAATTCCGGGGCGCGGCGCCGCTGTCCCATCAGGCCCGTGTCCCAAGGGCCAAACAGCCGCCAAGCCCCGAAGGCGGCGACATATACCAGCCCAGGGTGGAGCGACCGATAGGGAGCGGAGCCCTGGGTCAGAGGAAGAGCGACTGAGGCGCCGGCGCGATTTTTGCCGCGCAGCGCGCAAAAAGCGTGACGGCGCCGACGGCGATCCGCCAGCGTATTATTTTTGCGAATGAGGTGAGCCAATGGCGGGCGGTTTTTTTGACATCCGAGTGTTGACACAGGAGGGCGAAGTGTTTTCCGGGGAGATCTCTTCCCTCGTCGCCCCCGGTGAAAACGGCTATTTCGGGATCTGGTCCGATCACGCCCCAATGCTGTCGGTTTTGGGAAAGGGCGAATTGACCATGGACTCGCCCAATGGCCGGCAGGTCTTCCATATTGACCACGGTTTTCTGGAAACCCTGGAGAACCGCGTCACCGTCATTGTGGATCAACTGGCCCAAGCGCCAATGGAGGAGGACACGGAGGAAATCTGATCAGACACCTGCCTGACAGCCGCCCCCTCTCTCCCACGTCTCTTCATGAATATCCTGTCCACACGCAACCTTGCCAAATCCCATGGCGCCAAAACCCTCTTCTCTGATCTGACGACGGGCGTGGAGGATCGCGACCGCGTGGCCCTCATTGGGGTAAACGGATCGGGCAAATCTACCCTGCTGCGCATCCTGGCCGGCGCGGAACAAGCCGACTCTGGCGATTTATTGACACGGCAGGATCTGCGCATCGAATACCTGCCTCAAAACCCGGTCTTTGACGAATCGCAGGCCGTGATCCATCACATCTTTTCATCCGATAAACCCGAAGCGACGCTGACCCGGGACTATGAAGAGGCCTGCCAGGCTTTGGAGGCGACGCCCGATGACGAGCGCTTGCTGAACCGTTTTGGTGAATTGACACGGCGAATGGACGCCGCCGCGGCCTGGGAATATGAAATGCGGACCAAGAAGGTTTTGACGCGGTTGGCCATAACGGATTTCCATGCGCCCATCGGCTCCCTGTCCGGCGGGTATCGGAAACGCCTGGCTCTGGCGCACGCCATGCTCGCCGAGCCGGATGTGTTATGCATGGACGAGCCTACCAACCATCTGGACGCGGAGACCATCGACTGGTTGGAGGATTGGGTGGGACGGTTTCCCGGCGCGGTGATTCTGGTCACCCACGACCGGTACTTTCTCGATCGCGTGGCCACACGGATCTGGGAAATCGACGAGCGACGAGTCATTGAATACGAAGGTAATTTTTCGACCTATTTGCGACGGAAGGCCGAGGCGGAATCCGCAGCCGCGCAAACGGAAGAACGCCGCCAGGCCATCCTGCGCAAAGAGTTGAAATGGCTGGAACGCGGCTGTCGGGCGCGAACGACCAAGTCCAAGGCGCGGAAGGACAAGATCGACACCTTGCAAGAGCAGGCCCCCACCGCGCGCGGGGATTCGTTGACCTTCAAAATCAAGACGCGTCGCCTGGGCGGGAAAATTGTTGAGATTGAGGACCTGGGGCATCAATGGCAGGGAGAGCCGCTGTTTCGAAATTTTTCCTATACCTTTACCCGTGGCGAACGAATGGGGATTGTTGGCCCGAACGGCTGCGGCAAATCAACGCTGGCCAACCTGATCGCCGGGCGACTCCAGCCCAGCGCCGGAACGGTGGAAGTGGGCGAGACGGTTCATTTTGGCTACTACGATCAGGAAAGCGCCGGATTTCTTCCGTCGGAACGGGCGATAGACTATGTCACCCGTGTGGGCGGCGAGATGCTCCGAGGGCCTGACGGGAGCTATTTACCCGCCGCCCTGATGATGGAGAAGTTTTTCTTCACATCCCAAATGACACATGCGCCCATTGAGAAACTTTCGGGTGGCGAGCGCCGGCGCCTTTACCTGGTCGGTGTGCTCATGAGCGATCCCAACTTTCTGATCCTGGACGAGCCGACAAACGATTTGGACGTGCAAACCCTTCAGGCCTTGGAAGATTTTCTGGACGGATTCGCCGGCTGCCTGCTGGTAATCTCCCATGATCGGTATTTTCTGGATCGCACGGTGGATCATGTCCTCGCCTTTGAAGCGGGAGGACAACTGCGCACTTGGCCGGGGGGCTATACGTGGTACAGCCAATTGCGCGAAGCCTATCAGGAAGAGCAAAAGACGGCGGACGAGGACGTGAGGGCGCGCTCGGAGCAAGGACGTTCGAATGCGGCCGAATCCAAAAGCGACCGATCGCCCCGAGCGCGCAAATTGACGTTTAATGAAAAGCGGGAGTTGGAACAACTGGAAGCGCGTATCCCCGACATCGAAAAACGTCTTAAAGAATTGGACGGAGAAATGGCGGCCGCCGCCGTGGACTACGGGCTTCTGACGACATTGGTCGCCGAAAGAGACGCCTTAAATTCGGAACTTGCTTCGGCCATGGATCGGTGGGAGCATCTCGCAATCATCGCTGAAGGATGATTCGAGAAAAGAGTTTTGAAATGAAAAAATCCTTGGGCCCGGAGACGATCGTTTACCCAACACCGGTGTTTCTGATCGGCACGTATGACCAGGCCGGGCATCCCAATATCATGACCTGCGCGTGGGGCGGGATATGTTGCAGTCGGCCGCCGTGTGTGGCCATCTCCATCCGTTATGAAACGCGCACCTATGAAAATATCACCCAAAGACGTTGTTTTACCCTCAGCATTCCCTCCATCGCGCAAATGCCGGAGACAGATTGGGTGGGCGGGCATTCCGGGGCCGACGGTGATAAATTTCAGGAAACCGGCCTGACCCCAACGCCTGCCAAACTGGTCAGCGCCCCCTATGTGGACGAATGTCCCATCGTCTTGGAATGCAACGTGGTCAACACCATTCGTCTGGGGGGCCATGTTCAGTTCATCGGCGAAATACTGGACCTCAAGGCCGACGAATCGGTCCTGGACCAAAATGGACATCCGATGATCCAGCTGGTTCAGCCGATTATCTTCTCTCCCAATCAAAAAGCGTATTTCGGCCTTGGCGAATACGTGGCCGACGCGTTTCAGAAAAACGGCGCGTTCCGTTCCGGGACGACTCCCCCACCCCACCCCTGACTACGATTGCAGCCCTCGATAGACACAGTATGCCCCCGGTGTTTCGTGGATCAGCACCACCTGTAGTTCCACCCCGGAACCCTCCAGACGGGCCCACACCCACTGGGCCAGATTTTCGGACGTGGGATTGGAGATACCTTCCACCTCATTCAAAAACTGGTGGTCCAGCGTATCATAAATGGAGCGAAAGGCCGGGGTCAGGGCGTCAAGGTTGGCGGCGCCCACCTCAATCCGAAAACTGTGCCCATGGACGGCGCCACACTTATGGCCCTCATATACCTCGGGTAAAAGATGCGCGCATTCGACATAGAAACTCAGCCGTTCGGGATAATTCAGTTCCGGATCCGCAGCGATTCGTTTTAGGTTAAATCCCGGCGCCCCCCCTTCCAAAGAAACAATGACGCGCTCCACATCCGGCGATTTTCCGGTCAGCTGATTTTCGATCCAACCGGCAATATCCTGGAGCCGGGCATTGGGAAGACGGACGACATCATTGATATACTGATGGTCCAATTGTTCGATGACCGGCAGCACAATGGCATCCACTTCGGCAAAGTCGGCAAACCATCCTGAACGCGGATTGACCAGGTCTTCGAGCAATACCCGGACCACAAAGTTATGGCCATGCAGACGACTCGTACGTTCGTCTCCCTGTATGTTTCGGTGGGCGGCCTCGAAGGCGTATTGTCGCTGCAATTCTAATCGAGCCATAATCATCCTCCAAGGGACTGATAAGAAATGGGATCGGCGGCGCCAGCCTGTTCAAAGCCGCGCAACCGCAAGAGACAAGAGTCACAATGCCCACAAGCCGTTCCCTGCGCATCGGGATCGTAACAGGAATGGGTCAGCGAATAATCAACGCCCAAGCGCAAGCCTTCACGAATAATGTCTGCTTTGGTCATATT
>JADFCT010000079.1 GCA_017161665.1 Candidatus Sumerlaeota bacterium | reverse complement strand
CTGCTGGCCGTAGTCTCGGAACTCGGGGATGTTCAGTTGTTCTCCTGCGACGAGCGTCACATAGCCGCCCATGATGGCAATATTGGTGTAACCCGGTCCGACATTCCGTTTGATGATGGCCCGACAGGCATGGGTGATGGAGTCCGTGATCTTCTTCCGCAAAGCCTCCGGGAGCCGATCGCGATGATCCAGGATCGTTTGCAGCAACAGGGCCCCGCAGAAATCCGCCCAGTTCCAGTCCGGCGGCGCCATTTGCTCCAATGGTTCATCCATAAACCATGGCCAGATGCCGTAGGTTCGGTGTTCGGGATTCTGGTCCTGAAGACCGATCACGCGGTCGATGATGTCGAAGGCGCGGCGGGCGCGGTCGGCGTCGCCGCTGTCCAGCAAGGCCACGGCATATTCGAGAGAATCGCGGGTGGGGTGGACCGTTCCCCCTTTCAATGTGGTATGGTAGCCGGGCGAGGAGAAAGGTCGGGCGATCATCCGTTCTTTCTCGCTGTAATGTGTGTCCTTGGCGGCCAGGGCTTTCATGAATCCTTCCCGCGCCAGAGGCGAACGGAAGGGAAAGCCTTCTTCGGCCCTGAGGAAACCGGGAATCAAGCCGGCCAGGATCAATAGATGGATGATAAACCGCATGGGGGGGGGCGCCTCCTCTTTCTTTTTATTTTTCTGTGATACCCCTACCGGGGCTTGGTTGTCTTAGGGGATTGGGGGCTGGGCCCCTGTTTCGGCGCGCCCAGTGGTCGGCGCGTTCGAAGGCGTAGTGGGCTTGGATTGCTTCGAGCATGAAGGCGGCTTCTGCCTTTTTTTTCGGTAGGGATTGACCAAAGAGACGTCCAGCCAGCGCGCCCCGCGCGGGCGCGTCGTCGCGCAGGTCCAACAAATCGACGCCGTGAAAGACGAAATTGATTGTCTCCAACTGAGCGGCCACGCTGTGCAGGCTACGCCGGAAATAGGTTCGGCCCAGAGCCATGGCAATTCCGGCGTGGAAGGGGAGGCGCCATCCGGGAGTGACTGTCACGGGTATTTCCCAGAGGGGCTTCTCTTCGCTGTCGGCGGTGATGGGGCGGAGGAAATTGAGAGGATCGGGACGATACGGTTTCAAGGGCGCCTGTCCCACGGGGCCGTGTCCATATTGGCCATGTCGGTTTTGAGATTTTAAAGCGATCAGGCGAGCGACGGTCCGCAGCGCCCATCCCCAGGCGGTTGGCAGGACGCTGGCGTCGTAGAGGAACTGCCGTTGCGCGACGGCTTCGAACAGGCGCGGATTCATGGCATATCCGGGAGCGCGAAATCCCAGCGGCGCTCGGCCGCACACCTGGGTCAGTCGTTCCTGCGCCTCGTCGATTTCCGCTGATAGACTTGGGTCCGCCATGGAGAGAAGGTCAATACGATGGGACTGGGTGTGGTTGGCCACTTCATGGCCGGCGGTCATGATTTCCGTCAGCCGTCCCCGACAGCGGGGGTGGGTTGTGTCGCGTCCCACGACAAAAAAGGAGGCCTTGAGCCCGAAGGCGTCGAAGAGTTCCAGAAAGGCCGGGACCGCCCGGTCCCAGACCGGATCGGCGGGCGCGGAGGCCCCGGGGGGGGCGCCCGTCAGTCCATAACATTGACGCACGGCCCAGAGGGGGTCGAGGTCCACCTGAATCAAGGCTCGCGACGCGTTCATGCTTCCCCGTCCTCGTCGCCGGGGCCGAGTTTGCGTTGGAGGGTTCGCCGGCTGACGCCCAGAATCTTCGCCGCGGCGGTTCGATTGCCGCCCACGGCGCGTAAGGTTTCATCAATCATGGTCTGTTCCATGTCTTCCAGCTTCATTCCCACGCGAATCCGCACGGCGCCGTCGTCCTCGGCGGGCGCGCGTCCGACCACGGCGTCGGAAAGGTCGTCCACCGTCGCTATGGCGCCGGGTTTCATCACACAGAGCCGTTCAATCACGTTGCGCAATTCCCGCACGTTTCCGGGCCAATGGTAGCGTTCGAAACACTCGAAGACGTCACGACTGAGTCGTGTCCGTTCGCCGGCGGACAATTCCTTGAGAAAGGTGTGGGTTAACAGGGCGATGTCGCCTTCGCGTTCCCGCAAAGGGGGGACACGAATGGTCACGACACTGAGACGATAGAACAGGTCGTCGCGAAAAGCGCCTTCCCGGACGGCTGTTTCCAGGTCCCGGTTCGTGGCCGTCAGAACGCGGGCGTCGCTGTGAAGGGTCTGGACGCCGCCAACGGGCTGGAATTCACGGTTTTCCAGAACGCGGAGTAATTTGACCTGCAGGGAGAGCGGGATCTCGCCGACCTCATCCAGAAAGATCGTCCCCCCCGCGGCCATTTCAAAGCGCCCGGCCCGGGCTGATTCCGCTCCCGTGTAGGCGCCCCGGGCATGGCCAAAGAGTTCACTTTCCAAGAGATTCTCGGCCAAGGCGGCGCAATGAACGGGCACAAAGGGCTGCCGGGAAGCGGGGCTGAGATTGTGGATCGCCCGCGCGACCAGTTCCTTGCCCACGCCGCTTTCGCCCTGGATGAGCACGGTGGCCTTTGACTCTGCCACCCGCCGGACCTGATCAAAAACGACTCGCATGGCCTTCGATTCCCCGATCATATTCTCAAGGCCATAGCGACTACTTAACGCGTCTTGGAGAAAGAGGTTCTCACGCAGCAAGAGCTGCTTCTCCATGATCAGCCCCACCCGTCGGCGCAGTTCATGCAGGTCCACCGGTTTGGTCAGGTAATCGACGGCCCCGTCTCGCAAGGCCTCGACGGCCGTGGGGATGGAGCCGTGGGCTGTAATCATGATGACGGAAGCAGGGGGTGTCAGCTGGCGTGCGTTTCGGACGATTTCCAATCCGTCCACACGCGGCATTTTCAGGTCCGTCACGATGGCGTCGAACCATCGTTCCGCCATGTGTTCCAAAGCCGCCTCGCCCCCCAGAGCCGTCACGACATCATAGTCCGACCGCGAAAAGGCCAAGACCAGACTGTCAAGATTGTCCTGGTTGTCATCGACCAGCAGAAGAGACTGACGATGTTTCATCGGCGCTCAAAACCTCCCGGTCCGCGCAATGCCAGGGGCTTTTGAAGGATTTCGCTCATCACCACCGCTTCCCGGAGGCGATGGCGATCCCGAGTCGCGTGATTGATCCGCTCAACGATTGCGAGGCTGGGTTTGAATGTGGCCCCCTGCGTGTCCTTACCGGCCCGACGGTGTTGTTTCCGGCTATAGGTTTCGACTGTCCGGCGTCCTTCCTGTCGTTTCACGCTGGCCGCATGTTTCAGCGACTCGATCTCGGCCTGCATCATTTCCAGGCGCCGGGCCGCTTTTGGCTCGGGCGCTGGCGCCGACAGAGGAGGCGGAGACAGTTCGGTCACCGGTTCGGCTTCCCTGGAACGTGTCATCATGGGGTCTTCCGCCGTCTGCTGGTAGGGGTGCGGCCGAGGTCGCGCCGGCGGAATCCCAGGCGCTTGCAGTTCCCCGCTTAGCATTTGGCGCAATAATTCGCCCGGAGTCTGCGGCGCCGACTTTGGGGGGAATGGTGGAAAGGACGCGTCATCCGGGCTTTCCGGATGCGCGTCGCCTCCCTGGGAACGAATTGGCGGCGGTGTATAGCGCGGGCGCCGTGTTTTCTTTTCCTGCTGCTTCTTTTTCGCCGCCGATTTGCCCATGTTATCGAACAGGGAGGCGGCGATCATGATGCCGATCAGAAAGATCACGCCCAGAGCATCGGCTGCATAACCTTGAATTTCCATTAGACTCGTTCCTTCAGTAAATGCGGCGGGCCTGGACTATTGTTCGGTTTCTTCGGATTTTGGATCCGTTCCGCCGATGGCCTGACGCATTTGGGTGTCAGCCTGTATGTTTTTCAGGTTTAAATAATCCATCACACCTATCCGTCCGGCGCGCAGGGCTTCGGCGATGGCGGAGGGGATTTCGGCTTCCGCCTCGACCACCCGGGCGCGCATTTCCTGGACTTGGGCGACCATTTCCTGTTCACGGGCGATGGCCATCGCTTTGCGCTCTTCGGCGCGGGCCTGGGCAATTTCCTTATCCGCCTGGGCCTTGGCGATGTTCAGCGCCGCGCCGATATTGTTGCCTACGTCGATATCCGCGATGTCAATGGAGAGAATCTCGAAGCCCGTTCCCGCATCCAGTCCTTTGTCCAAAACCTTTTTCGAAATCATATCCGGGTTTTCGAGGACTTTTTTGTGATCTTCGGCCGAACCGATGCTGGTGACGATGCCTTCGCCCACGCGGGCAACGACTGTTTCTTCGGTCGCCCCGCCGACCAGGCGATCCAGATTGGCGCGAACGGTGACGCGCGCCTTGACCTTCAACTGGATCCCGTCCAAGGCCACGGCTTCGACCATCGGTTTGCCTTTCGATGGATCGGGACAGTCGATCACCTTGGGTTTGACACTCATCTGAACCGCTTCGAGGACATCGCGTCCGGCCAGGTCAATGGCCGTCGCCCGTGTCCAATCCAGTTTGATCTTTGCCTTGTCGGCCGCGATCATGGCGCGGGCTACATTGGGCACATTGCCTTTGGCCAGATAATGGCTTTCCAGTTCATTGGTTCCCAGTGTTGTCAGACCCGCCTTGTGCAGCATGATCAAGGGGCGGACGATGACTGTTGGCTGGACGCCGCGCATCCGCATTCCGATCAACGCGCCGAAACTGACATGGACCTTGGAGGCGACCGCTTCAACCCAAAGCCGCCAGGGAATCAGCCACGAAATCATGGCGATGAAAATAATACCACCTACAACAATAACCGCCGCCAACGCTGCCGGATTTTTTACCAGATCATCCCACATTGTCATTTCTCCTTGGTTGGATAAACAAGACGCCCGCTTTAAAAACTGTCCTCTTTTTCACGGAATGTCTTTTGATGCCCCGTCATGATATATGGAAATACTAGGCGCCTCCCCCATGGGTGTCCACCCAAAAGAGTCTGGAGACGGTGGGCGGCACGGGGTGTTTCGGAAAAAAGAAAAGCCCCCCAGCAGCCGGAAAGTAAAAGGCGCTTGGAGGACTTGTCGATAAACGAACGCGATTGGGCTTAGAATCCGCCTGCCAGCCCACTCAATTCATCGGGGCGGAGGACGCGGTTGATGTCGATCAGAATTTTGACGGAAGCGCCGGTTTTAGCCATTCCAAGGATAAATTCCGTGTCACATGCGGTTCCGAATTCGGGAGGCGCTTCGATTTCCCGGGCATTGATGTCAAGGACTTCGGAGACCGTGTCGATGATGATCCCCATTTCCATCTCCGTCTCTCGGCCTTCGACCTTGACGACGATGATACAGGTTTCGTCGGTGTCGTCGGTCCGGTCCATGCCGAATTTTTCCCGTAATTCGACGACAGGTATGACTTTGCCCCGCAGGTTAATCACGCCGCGGACAAACGACGGTGTTCTGGGGACGGGCGTCACGTCCATCATCTTGATGATTTCCACAACGGTCAAAATCGGAATTCCATATTCTTCATGGTCCAGACGGAAGGTTAGATATTTCCCGGCCAGTTCTTCCATATGAGCGTTTTTGACTTCCGCATCGGAACTATGAGTTGGTTCAGCCATTGTTATCCCCTCTCTGAAATCTGTCGCCCCAAAAGCAGCGAATTGAGATGCCGTTTGCGGCGGCATTTTGGGCAATTCTCATACTTCATCTATCGGTCGGGGAGGATGAATACTTTACCCCTTTTCGGAAAAATCGACAAAAAAATCGCTATCGGCTTTGGGGGATGGTGGAAGTGCAGGCATTCCAAGGCTCTGAGTGGATTCCTGGCTGATTTCTGCTTCCATTTCGGCGCGTTCGGCCTGAAATTGATGGGCGAGGCGTTCCAGATACTCCTGGAACGTGTCGAGTCCTTCACCGGAGACGGATGAGATGGCCATTGCGTCGCCGTAGCGTTCCTTGAGCCGGCTGAGCGTTTTTTCCATTTCGGGATGGTCAACGGCGCGATCGGTTTGTGATAAAACAATCGCGCGGGGCTTGTCCTTCAAGGCGTGTCCATAACTCAGCAGTTCGCGATGAACAAGTTCAATACGTTCGACCAGGTCCTCATAGTCGAAAAGGCCTTCCTCGTCGGTCACCAGATGGAGCAAATGGCCGGTTCGTTCAATATGTCGCAGGAACCGGTCCCCGAGTCCCGCGCCCTGGCTGGCTCCTTCAATCAGTCCGGGCAAGTCAGCCAGAACCAACCGTGTGGCGTGATCGAAGTCAATGACCCCCAGATTGGGGTGGAGGGTGGTGAAGGGATAGGAAGCGACCTTGGGTGTGGCGGCGGTGAGCGTTTGGAGCAGGGTGGATTTGCCGGCGTTGGGCAGCCCGATCAGCCCGATGTCCGCAATCATTTTAAGTTCGAGAATGATGGCGCGATGTTCGCCCGGTTCGCCTTCTTCAAAGCGGCGGGGGGCCTGGTTGGTGGCGGAGACAAAATGGGTGTTGCCCCGTCCGCCTTTGCCGCCGCGGGCAATGACCAGTTGCTGGCCCGGTTGGGTCACGTCGCCGATCAGTGTCTCGGTTTCCGTGTCGGTGACCTCACACCCGAGGGGCACCGGCAGAATGAGATCGGCTCCATAATGGCCGGCGCATTTCTTTCGTCCCCCCTTCGCTCCGTGTTTGGCCTGATAGTTGGATTTATACCGAAAATCCAACAACGTGGTCATGTGGGGATCGCCGACCAGAATTACGTCGCCGCCTTTGCCCCCGTCGCCACCATCGGGGCCGCCTCGGGGAACGAATTTTTCTCGCCGAAAAGAGGCGAAACCGTCACCGCCGTTTCCGGCCTGACAGGTAATTTGAGCATAATCGACAAAGCGGGGCATAGTTTTTTGTGGTTCCTTGTTTGCGCTTATTGTCCGTTGGTTTGAGGACCGTGGCAACTCGTTTTTTGGGGGGTGGGCAACAGAAACCGGGCGGGGCCGAAGCCTCGCCCGGTCAAAAAACAGGACATTTTTTCTAAGAGGGCCTAATTCGCAATCTCTCCTGTGGCCTGAAGGGGGTCAAAGATGGACGAATCCAAATCATGTCGCAGGGTGGCCGATTGCACATCGTGCAGGCGAACCAGTTCCTTGAGCAACTGGGGCAGGCGGTCTTGTTCGTCCACCATGAGAAACATCCGGCTGTGGCTTCGGTCTCCGATGGGGCCGCAGAGAATGCCTTCCAGGTTAAAGGCTCGGCGAGAAAAGAGGCCCGTGATGTGGCTCATCACGCCGGGATGATTATCGACAAGCAGGTCTATGACGGGTTTGCGCATGGTTCATTTCCTTTTGTTGAGTCCGTGGGGGAGTCGTGCTCCGTTTTTTATCAGGCTTTCGCGCCCGATTGGGTGATCATCTGGCTGTTGGCGGCGCCGGGCGCGACCATGGGGAAAACGTTTTCCATGGGGTCAATGGGCGCTTCGATCAGGCACGGTCCCGGGGATTCCAGGGCTTTGGCCAGGGCGGCAATGGGGTCGTCCGCGTCGCCCAGGTTGAAGGCTTCAATGCCAAATGCCTGGGCCAGCGCGACGAAGTCCGGGACGTTGTGAAATTGCGAGGCGTGGTACCGTTCGCCATAAAACAGTTCCTGTTGCTGCCGGACCAGCCCCAGGCGGCGGTTATTGAGAATGAGAATGGTCACCGGCAGATTGAGTTCGGCCAGGATCGACAGTTCCTGCATGTTCATGAAGAAGGAGCCGTCGCCGCTGATACAGACCACACGGGCGTGAGGACGTCCCAAGGCAGCCCCGATGGCCGCGGGCAGACCGAATCCCATCGTTCCCAGACCGCCGGAAGTCAGGAAGGAGCGGGGATGGCGGAAGGGAAGGATCTGGGCCGCCCACATCTGGTGCTGACCCACATCGGTGGAAACAACCGTGTCGCCGTTAAGCATATTCCCCAAGGCGGCCAGCAGGTTGACGGGCTGCATGGGGTCCTCATTCGGGGGCATTTCAAAGGGGAAGTTTTGTTTCAGTTCGGCGATCCGCGCCGTCCATTCTGAACGGGGATTTGCATCGACCTGTGGAATCAGCGCCCGAATGGCCTGGCCCACGTCGCCGGCAATGGACAGATGGGCTGGCTTGATCTTACTGATTTCCGACGGATCGATATCCACGTGGACGATTCGGGCGTTGGGACAGAACGCTGAGACTTTTCCGGTGGCGCGGTCGTCGAATCGCACACCGAAGGCCAGAATGAGATCGGCTTCGTCGAGGGCCATGTTGGTGTAGCGCGCGCCATGCATCCCCAGCATCCCCAGACTCAGGCTGTCCTCGGGCGGGAAAACGCCCAGACCCATGAGGGTCGTCGTCACGGGAATGTTGTTTTTACGGGCCAGCGTCTGAAGGTCTTCGGCGCTGTTCGAGGCGATAATGCCGCCGCCCACATACAGCAGGGGGCGTTGGGCCTCCCGGATGGCTTCGGCGATTGGGGTGATCTTGGCCTCGGGGATGTCGTCCGGCGCCGGTTTGACCCAGGGTTCGGGCCACGCGTCAAATTCCGTTTCCTGGAGAAAAATATCCTTCGGCACGTCCACAACGATCGGGCCGGGGCGGCCGGATTCGGCCAGTTCGAAGGCCAGGGGGATCAGTTTCAATAACTCAGCCGCGCTGCGGGCCATGAAATTGTGTTTGGTAATGGGCAGTGTCAGGCCATAGGTATCGACTTCCTGAAAGGCGTCGGTCCCGATCATGGCCGAGGGAACCTGGCCCGTGATGGCGACCAGCGGGATGGAATCCAGTTTCGCGTCGGCAATGGCGGTCAAGAGATTCGTGGCCCCCGGTCCCGAAGTGCCAAGGCAGACTTGGGCTTTGCCGGTAACGCGAGCCATGCCTTGGGCGATGAAACCGGCGCCCTGTTCATGCCGCGCCAGAATATGGCGGATGTTGCTGGACTGAAGGGCGTCATACAGAGGCAGGTTTGCGCCGCCCGGTATGCCGGTGACGGTGTCAATGCCCTGTCGTTCGATCAAGGTGGTAATAATTTGCGCGCCGTTCCGTTTCATGATGTTCGCTCCTTTGCGATCGCCGTCGCCCCGTGGGCCCGGCATAAGAAAAACCCCCTCCGGCATGGCGCCGAAGGGGGAGGTGTGTACGTGTTGGTTTTTAGAAATCCCTAGGGCGCATTCATGTATGTTCGGCTCAATACGACGCCGAGGAGCGCTACGACTACAAGAACAAGGTTGTTCATGTTTTGCTGCATCATCGTGGCTCGAAACATACCTGAAAAATGGCCCTCAATCGACCTCTCTCGTGTCGATTCTGGGATGGAAGTTATCCCTGACCTTGGGGACGGGTCAAGAAAAAAAACAAGGGCAGCTGATTTTTTTGTTGGAAGCCCTGGCTGTGAAATTTCCTTGCCTGTCGGCGCGGTTCACTCCATAAAGGTTCCCTTGACTGACGGGACGGCGCCTGGATCCTCCCGACTTTATGGAGGGACTGATGGTCGAACGCAAACCCTTGTATCCGGTTTTCCTGAATCTTTCCAATCATCTGGTTGTGATTGTCGGTGGTGGATCCGTGGCCGGACGCAAGGTCAAAGGGCTTTTGGACACGGGTTGCGAAATCCGCGTCGTGGCCCCCGAGGCGATCGACCGGATTTCCGAATGGGCGCGTAAGCATTGGATTGAATGGATTCGGCGCGAATTCCATCCCGAGGATATCCGGGGCGCCCGACTGGTGTTCGCCGCGACGGATCATCCCGTCGTCAACGCCCGTGTCTGTCAGGCCTGTGACCTGGCCGGCATTCTGGTCAATCGCGTTGAGTCGCCGGAGGCCAGCGACTTTGTCGTCCCCTCCGTCCTCCGCCGAGGCGATTTATGTATGGCCGTTTCCTCCGGTGGGGCGTCTCCCCGTTTGACGCGCCTGATCTGTAATCAGCTGGAGGAAGCATACGGTCCCGAATATGCCCCGTATGTTCGGATGCTGGAAAAAGCGCGTTTGCATATTCTCAAACAGATTCCGGACGCCGACTTGCGGTCCAAAATTCTCTGCGCCCTCGCCGAGGACACAGAAATTCTTGCAGCGATCCGCAACGAAGACGAAGAGGGCGCCTGGAAACGGATTCGGGCCTATTGGCAACCGGGTGTGGACGAATAGCCCCGATTGCGCATCTTATCCCGTCTTGCCGGTCTGTTCCAGAAGGCTATTCGATCGTTTATAGTGAAATCCGCATCGCGAACAGGTCGTTTCCGCCTCGACTTCCCCCAGAACCTGACCGCATTCACACATCCACCCCCTGCGTCGGGCGGGGACGCCGGCCATCAGGGCAAAGTCAGGCACGTCTTTCGTCACCACGGCCCCGGCAGCGATGAACGCGTGGCGGCCGATGGTGTTGCCACAGACGATGGTCGAATTCGCGCCCAGAGACGCGCCCTCCTTGACCAGCGTCTTATGATAGAATGCCGAGCCCCGTTGGGGATACTTGCAGCGGGGATCCAGGACATTGGTGAACACCATCGACGGACCGCAGAAGACATAATCCTCGAGCGTGACGCCTTCATAGACGGACACATTGTTCTGAATCTTCACATGGTTGCCAATCGTTACATTGCAGGCCACATTGACATTCTGACCAATGGCGACCTTCTCGCCAATCGTTGAGCGACTCTGGATGTGCGAGAAATGCCAAATCTTTGTCCCTTTGCCGATCTGGACGTTGTCGTCCACGTAGCTGCTTTCATGGACGAAGTAGTCCGGCGCGGTTTTTTCCGTTTCGGTGGCGGGAGTGGCGTCGGATTCTTCCGCGGCGCCGGATAAACTGGCC
The DNA here is from genome assembly GCA_017161665.1 of Candidatus Sumerlaeota bacterium. Taxonomy (GTDB): domain Bacteria; phylum Sumerlaeota; class Sumerlaeia; order JADFCT01; family JADFCT01; genus JADFCT01. Next base: position 809 of record JADFCT010000079.1, on the reverse strand, counting down.
GTGGCTTTTTCCAGGATTTCCATCACTTCGATGGCGTTCTGGCCATTGGCCTTCTCAATGGGCGATCCATCCAGATGGTCAATGAAGTAGCGGATTTCTTCGGTGAGCGGCATGGCCGAGCCATAGTCGATCCCCTCGGCATCGCCATCGCGCTTGATCGGTTCACCCTGCACCCAGTCAATTCCCTTGGGATAAAACAGCAGTTGCTTCGACTCGCTGGAGTCTTCGAAGGACAACATGCCTTTGGAACCGATGACGACCATGCGGTGTTCCTTGAAGGGATGCAGCCAGCTCACAAAGATGTGGCCGACCAGATTCTTCGGGTAGGTCAGATTGGTGACGGTGGAGTCATGGATGCCCGGTTGGAGGAAGGCGCCGCCGCGCGAGACAATGTCCGTGGGGTAGGAGTCGCTCAGATATTGAAAGATCGAAATATCATGGGGCGCGAAACTCCAGAAAACATTTTCTTCCGTTCGCACGGTCCCCAGATTCAGGCGATTGCTATAGATATATTGTAGTTTTCCGATCTTGTCGGCCTCAATGAGTTCTTTGATTTTGACAATGGCCGGATGGAAGAGCAGGACATGGCCGACCATGAGGTTCACGCCGGCCGCCCGCGCTTTGGCGTCCAGATCCCGGGCTTCAGACGCGCGGAGGGTGATGGGCTTTTCCACCAGCACATGCTGCTTCTTTTCAATCAGGAACGAGGCGATGTCATAATGCGTCGGCGCCGGCGTGGCAACGGTATATCCGTCGAAACCGCTTTCGACGGCGGCTTCGAGATTCGCAAAGAACCGGGCGCTTGGGTA
>JADFCT010000078.1 GCA_017161665.1 Candidatus Sumerlaeota bacterium | reverse complement strand
GACATCTTCGTGGACCTCGAAGATCAATTCGTCATGAACCTGCATCAACATGACCGCGTCCAGATTTTCATCGGCCAACCGCTCCTCCACCCGCAACATGGCCACCTTGATCATGTCCGCCGCCGTGCCCTGGATGGGTGTATTGACGGCAATCCGCTCCGCATTGGCCCGCACTTGCGGGCTTTCGGAATTCAGATTCGGCAGATAACGCCGCCGTCCTAACAGGGTGGTCACATATCCGCGCTCGCGGGCTTCGGCCACCACGTCCCGGGACCAGGATTTCACGCCCGGATACACGGCGAAATAGTCTTTGATAAAGGCGGCCGCCTTGCCCATGCCGATCCCCAGTTCCCGTGACAAATGGGCGGGTGACATCCCATAAATCACACCGAAGTTCACCGTTTTGGCCTGTGACCGCTGTTCCTTGGTAACCGCCTCTTCCGAGACATCGAAGATTTTTGACGCCGTCAGGCGGTGAATATCCCGGCCTTCCTTGAACGCCTGAACCAGGGCCGGCTCTTCGGTCACGTGGGCCAGGATGCGTAGTTCGATTTGAGAATAATCAGCGGCCAGAAAAACCCGGTCGGACTGCGTCGGCGTAAATCCTTCCCGGATTCGAAGCCCCAGGGCCGTGCGCGCCGGTATATTTTGCAGATTGGGATCGCTGCTACTCAAGCGGCCGGTGGCCGCAATGGTTTGATTGAATGAGGTATGAACCCGACCGGTCGAGGGATCAACCAGCCTTGACAACCCATCGATGTAAGTGGATCTTAACTTGCGACGCTCCCGGTATTCAAGCATTAGTTTCGGCAAAGGATGGGTATTCTGCAAATCCTGCAAAACCGACACATCCGTCGAATACCCCGTCCGTCCCCGCTTGCCGGCCGGCAGTTTGAGTTCCTCGAACAGGACCGTCGCCAGCTGGGACGGCGAATCGAGATTGAACGGATGCCCGGCCGCCTCGTGGGCCTGAGCCGTCAACGCCTCCATCTGTTCGTCCATTTCCCGACCGAACCGCTCCAGATACGCCACATCCACCCCCACGCCGCGCCGTTCCATGGCCGCCAACACCGAGATCAACGGCATTTCGACCTCTTCGAAAATCCGGAGCAACCCGGCCTCCTCCAGCGCGCGGGCCAACGGCTCGCGCAGCCGCAGCGTCACGTCCGCGTCCGCACCCGCATACGGGGCCGCCGCCGTCACCGGCACGCGATCCATGGTGATCGCCGCTTTACCCGTGCCGATCAAATCCTCAATCGGCGTCATGGTCTCGCCCAACCACTGAACACAAAGCGACTTCAGACCGTGGCGGGCGTCCGGGTCGGCCAGGTAAGAAGCCACCATCGTATCAAAGGCGAGTCCTTCGATCGGCATCCCGTGGCGGGCCAGCACATGGAGATCATACTTCGCGTTCTGGGCGATCTTCTCAATCGACGAATCGGCCAGAACCGGCCCGAGCGTCCGGCCAACAGTCTCCAATTCCAGTTGAGGCCGATCCACAGACAAACCGTCATGGCCCACCGGGATATACACGGCCCGCCCCGGCTCCCATGCCAGTGAGATGCCAACCAGATCGCAGGCCAAAGCATTCGTGCTCGTCGTTTCCGTATCCACCGCCACCCGACCCGCGGCGCGGATACCTTGCGCCACGGCCTCCAGTTCCGCCCGATCCCAAATAACGGTCGTCTCGGTCTGGACCGGCGTTCCGTCTCCCCCACTCGCCACCACAGACGACATGGCTGCCGCCATCGCTTCAACCTCGCCTTCTTTCAGCCCCAAGGCTTTGCGTGTGGCGTCGCGATGGCGCGTAAAACCCATCTTGGTATAAAAAGCCAACAACTCGGCGGAAGGTTTGTCATCGAAGGCGCAATCGGCAATCGTCAGATCAACCGGTACCGTGTCCACCAGCGTCGCCAAACGCTTGGACATGAGAATCTGATCTTTGTGCGTCGCCAGTTTTTCTTTCTGTTTCGGATTCTTGATTTCGTCCAGCCGGTCAAACATATCCTCCAGCGACTCGAAGCCCTGCAAGAGTTTCGGCGCCGTCTTCTGGCCGATTCCCGGAGCGCCGGGAATATTGTCCGTGGAATCCCCCACCAAGCCCTGGAAATCAGCCATTCGTTCCGGATCGACGCCGTATTTCTTCACCACCCAGTCACGATCCACGAGTTCAAAATCATTCTTCGTCATCCGGATGACCGAAATGCCATCCCCCACGACCTGAAGCAAATCCTTATCGAGTGTGACGATAAACACCTCAAACCCTTCGGTCACGGCGCGTCGGGCCATGGTCACCAGTAAATCATCCGATTCGTAGTTTTCCATTTCCAGAGTCTGAATCCCGCGCAACTTCACAAATTCCTTCGCCACGGGCGTCTGGATATTCAGATCCTCCGGCGCAGGGGGGCGGTTGGCTTTATACGCAGGGTAGATGTCATTGCGAAAGGTCTTGCCCGGCAAATCAAAGCACACACACAGATATTCTGGCGCGTATTCCGTGATGATCCGATTAATGATCTGGACAAATCCGAAAACAGCATTCGCTGGCATTCCATCAGGCGTGGACAGGTTCCGGACGGCGAAAAAGGCCTTAAATAACTGCGAATGACCGTCAATGAGGAACAATCGTTTCCGAATCATAACATGGAATCCTCTGAAAATGGCGCGCGGACCTTAAAGCGGAACTGGACCATTGCGGCTGTGAACCGACGCGCCCCATCGCCATCCGACGCTTCGTAACAAAGCCAGGGCAGATACAATAATTCCCGAAATGATACGCGGCGCAATGGATGGCGCGACCGCTATCCCTTTGGGCCGTTGGCTACGAGTTCATCCATAAACCCCGCATGGGGCTTGAACGACACAACGCCAAAAGGGGGATCATTTATTTCCGACAGATAAATATCCTATCTCCCCACCATCAGTGATTTCTGGGAGGGAAAGAATACGTGGACATTGTCTAAGATCAAGCCCCGACGTGGGGCGAACAGGAGAGGATGAAACACCATCTATGCGAATAAAAAAAAAGTCCGTTTAGCGGGAGCGATTCTCAATGGGCTATCATTCATAGGAAGGAGGCCGGTCAGACGAGCAGATCGGATGGCCGGAGAAATCGCAACCCGGAGCGCGCGCGGTGGGAGCGTAGAAGCGCGGGGCGATTCCGTTTGGGAATCGCCCCGCTCTCTCACGACAAGGCCCCTTAGCCGGAAATGTTGGCCGTCAGGAAGATGACCATCGTCACGTCGTCGAGCAGACTCTCATTCTTACCGAAGAAGAGTTTACCCACATACGGCAGGTCTCGCAGAATCGGAACACCCGAGGTCAACTCTTTCTCATACTTCTTGGTCCAACCACCGAGGATCAAGGTTTCGCCGTCTTGCAATTCGGCGATGGTTTGGAGTTCGCTGGTGAAATAAGCCATCTGCCCCAAATCTTCGTCGCCAAAGGGCGGAGGATCGCTCATTTCGATGTCGATGTCGAGTTTGATGGAGCCGGTGGCGCTGATCTTCAGCGGAGAGACATCAAATTCCACCAGAGGCTGACCCATGGAAACGCCACTGCCGCCGCCGGTCGTCCCTCCCCCGCCAAAGGAGCCGGTCGTGCCGCCGCCGCCGCCACCCAAGCCACCGAGGCTGCCACCACCTCCACCCAAACTGCCCAAGCCCCCCAAACTGCCGCCGCCCAAGCCACCCAAGGCGCCACCGCCGCCCGTGGTACCCTGGCTCGCCAAGCCCGGAGGCAGGTTGCCGGACAGAATGTTGCCGATCAGGTTCGTGTTCGGCGTAACCGGGTTCATCTGGCTCAGACCGACCGTGAAGTTCGCTTCTTCGCCGTTCATGACCGTGACGGTCGGACCAGCCGTCGAACTGATCACACCCTCGGCTTCCAGCATCCGCAACTGCCATGTAACCGGGCTGCCGTTGAAGGTGGGGTGTGTGCCCGGCGGGAAAGCCGCCGAGGTGATAGGCACAAAGGGACTAACCTGCGTGCCGTCCGCTCCGGCGGCCACTTCGCTGGCGATGTTATAGTAGGGGAAACCGGCCAGCGCCGCTTCATCCAACAGCTGGTTGGTCTTGGGGAACAAGCCCGTCATGAGGCTTTCGCCGGCAAGGGCTTCGGAACCCCAAATGGACTTGAGCGTTTCGTCACGACCAAAGACAAGGTCCATATTCATTTCACTGAAGTCCAAGGTCTTCTTGCCAAGGTTCGAGATGGACATATCGGAACCGAATTCCTTGAAGCGCTTCTCATAAATCGTCACAAAACGCGTCTCGATGCTGACCTGAGCCACCGGAATATCCAGTTCCTTGATCCAGTTCATCACTTCCTGGAAATCCTTGGGATCCTGATAGCGAATCAACATGGCATTGCGATCACCGAAGGACTGGAGTTCGAGATCAAACTCCTCCTCCGACGGCGTCGTCGGCATGGGCAGGGCGGGCGCCAGGGCCGGATCCGGCTGGAACCGGACTTCGATGCGGGCGCTGCCTTCAGAACCACCCCGCCAGTCAATTTCCGTCGGCGTCACTTCATACTCCCCTGTGCCGCCCAAGACGAAGTCCGTGACGAACTCGTCCATCTGGAGTTCGTCGCTCGACGCATCCGTCACGATCAGGAATTCCGCCGAGTCATCGTTGTCATCCCATTCGTCATTCGGCTCAACGCTCAGGAGGCGGATGCGGAAGTCATGGCCGCTCCATTCCTTTTCATCACGGCCCACGCGGACCGTCGTGTTCCAGGTTTCCCCGGAGCGGCCGGTTGAGCTCTCTATGCCCAGAACCTCGCGCAAGTCCGAGGCCAGCTGATCGACGTCCGCATGTTTGAGGAAAACAATTTCCGATTTCCGCGGAACCTCAATCAACTCCAGGCCGGCTATATAATTACTAATCGCTTCAATCCGTTCAGCCGTGTCCGTGATCGTAATCGTCAACAGAATCTCATCCACCCAAATCCGCCGCCCTTCCTTCATGGCCTCGGATTTGGAATTGGCCGAATACAGCATGGTCTCGATCACGTCCACGTGATTCAGGAAATACTCCCGCAGCGTGTCACCGGATTTCTCCAACGCGTCAATGGGGGTCAAGTTCCAACGACCAATCTCAATCTCACCGGACGAAATAACCTGGAGCAATTTTTCATCCGCCAGAATTTCCTGAGCCTTGCGTATGTTCTCAATCGTATCCACTATGATGAGATCCTCGCCGTCGATGCTCAACAGACGCTCGGACTCCACCATGCCGATGTCGCGACCATAGTTCAATTGTTGCCGCAACAGCGCCTCAATCTTGATGGCTTTTTCGGGCTGTATCTTGAAACGCTCCATGACATACTGGAGCGAAGCCGTGGAGGCCAAGCCTTTGAGAAGGTCGGCAAAGCGATCGAGATCACGCTCGGGCGCCGTGACGATCAACTGCGAATTCCGTTCATCCAGTTCGATCTTGGCGCCGGCTACCGGAGGGCCATCTTTCCACAAAGCCGACTCCAGGCTGTCGTCAGCGATCAAGTTGCGAACTTTTTGAAATTTATCGTTGTCTAATGTAAAATACCGGATGCGCAAATTGTTGTCGATTGTGATGACCGCGCCCGTGACTTCCCATTTGAGGCCCCGATAATGCAGCGCGCTATCCAGGATTTCACGAATGGTCATATCAGAGAAAGCGCCGGTAATGGTCGTCTTTTCGCCGGCGACGATATTGAAATTCAGGTCGGCGAAGATTTTGAGATCCGTCAGGAAGTCATACAGAGCAGTGGGCTGATCGAAGAGGAGGGACTCGACTTTGGTATTGAGCTTGGCTTCCATCTCGCGGTCGATGCGGGCCTGCCGGTCATCTGCCAACAATTCGGCGCGCCGGCCAGCCACTTCGTCACGCGTTTCGCCCAAATACGTGGCAGCCAATTCATGATCGGGATTGATTTCCAGGGTCTTGAGCCACAGATCCTCTGCGCCCAGGATGTCCCCGGCCCCATAAGCGGCCAGGGCCTGCTGGAACGTCCGTCCGGCTTCGGCCTGAATACGGGCGGCGCGCGCTTCGGCGACCAGTTCCCGGACCGCATCGTTGGCCGGCTCTTCGGTCAGAATCTGTTCATACAGTTCCAGCGCCTTGTTGTATTCTTCTTTAGCCAGATAACCTTGAGCGCTCTTAAGTTTCTTCTCGATGCGCTTCTGCTGCGCCTTGGCTTCTTTGGCAGTATACGTGGCGCTGGCGACCGATCCACCATCCTCAGCCGCTGCGGCCGGCGCTTCTTCCTGAGCCGTGGGGCTCAGGAAGGCCGTGGCCTCCGCAGCCGTTTTGAATCCCAAATCGATGGACCGCTGTTCGATTTCGGATTGTTCCACCCGTTTACTGACATGCAGTTCCTGACTCACCTGGGCGGCGACTTTCTGGCGTTCGATGGCCTGAACAGCCGTTTGCCGCGAGGCTTGCGCGGCACGGTTGGATGGATCCTCCCGCAACGCAAGATCCAGCTTGGCGATCGCCTCGGTGTACCGGCCCTGCTCGATCAGATGATCGGCAATGGTTCGATACTGTTTGGCCAACGCTTGTTGGGCCGGATTTGCCACATCCGATACAGCCAACGCAGGGGATGGGGTCAACAGACCCAGGATTGCAGCAAGGGCGCATACCTGGGAAAGGATCAGAAAATGAGCGCGTCGGCGTCGCTTAAATCCCTTTGGACGGTCGGCGCCGTGGAAGGCGTTGTTTGGGCGCAACGTTCTTTCTCCTTTGCCTTTGGGAGGTATTAAATTGATTATAAGGATCAGTTTGGCTCTCAGGGCCGAACCATAAAAGGTTGTCGGGGTTTATCAAACCGGTGGCGCTAGAGTTCCGTTCAGTATCCCGTTCATGCCGGCCAAGACGATGGACAACATGCCACTGCTCATAGAATTATGCCGTTAAAGGCGCTACTGCTGTCAAGCTAAATAGCAGTCGCAAAAAAGCCTATTTGCCCCATCCCTGATGGGGCCGCTTCCGCCACCCCTCCCACCCGCAACTCCCCCGTTTTCAACGACGCGCAATCTAAATCCCGTCCGAAAAGATCCTTCCGCATCGGCGGATCCCAACGGCGCGTCGACCGGAGTCAACCAGGCATCGGAGAAAAAAAACGCAACCGCGAGAACAAGCGCCCCGGTTCAACCGGTTCGGCGCAAACCGTTATATTCCCGCCCCGACATCCGCCACCGGCGTGGCCGCCGGCGCTTCCGCCGCTTTGATTGTATCCAACAGTTCGTTTGCTTTCGGATGGGGAGGATAAATGGCCAATGCCTCCAGACACGCCGCCTTGGCGCCGGCGGTATCCCCTTGAGCCATCCTGGCCGAGGCGGAGGCGTATATCTGATCGGCCGACGCCTTCAACTGGTTCACCTGCGCGGCATTGTGGGATTGAAACAGCGAATAGGAGAGCAGCGTGCGCACCGCCGTCGTGGGGGCCGCTTCGACGTCAAACATGCTATCCACCACCACCATATCCTCCGGCGCGATAACCGGAGGCATCGGCACCTGCGTTACCGGCGGGACCTCGACGCTTGTACGCTGTTGTTCCTGCATATAAACCAAGCCAACAACGGCCAACAGGAGGCACAGAGTCACGATGGTGGCGGTTTCTTTGTTTTTTTTGAGTTTTTCGAGATATTGCTGGACCTGTTCGTTCGCCATAATATCAAGCCTAACCTGGATAAAGTATGGAAGTCGTGTTCCGTATCAATCCGCCTGTCAACTCGAGGGAATCCCCATTGGATTGCCCATGGGACCACCGGGCCCCGGCAGCCGCGCGCCCGGGGTCAGCGTCCGGGCCGTCTTATTGATCCACATTGAGATTTCAAACTGATGCGTGGCCCCGGGCAAGAGACTACGGTTCGAAGTGGCGGGCATACTGGAGCCCCCCTCGCATTTGAGAACGAGTTCCGTGTCCGCCCGCAGGTCCTGAACAAACTGGAAGTGAGCCGTTTCGCTCTGGGCCAGCCCTTCGATCGTCACCTTGCCGACGACATCCAAGTCCACTTTGGTCAAGACGATGTTGTCGGGTTTCTTGGTTTGTAAGTAGGCCAGAAATTCATAAGGCAGGTCCGAATCGAAGGTAAAGGCCGCCTGGAGCGCGTCGTAATCTTCCTTGAGATTCTCGCGCGTCTCCACCGCGTCCTCATACTTCTGCTTCCAGTTCTGACTTCGATACATCATGATCTGGCCTTGAAGTTCCCCCTCGGCCTGGCGATACAGCCGTGCGCCTTTGCCTCCGATTTGCGTGGACAACGCCACCATGCCGCCCAGGCAGGCGGCCATGGCAAAGAGGGCGGCCTGTTTCTTTTTCAGGGCCCGCATGACCTGATATTCTTCGGGGAGGAAGTCAATGGTCAGTTCCCCGTATTCCAGACCTTCGATGGCCTGGCCGGCAGCCATGACATAGGCGGCCAGTGATTCCGTAATCTCGCTGGACTGGGTCAGGTGGTCACAGGAGTCGATGGCCGTGGTGATTTCCACATCCACGCCGAGGCGTTCTTCCATCCGCTCGCGCAGCCCGGGCAAGGCCGAGGCCCCGCCACTCAAGGCGATGCGGTCCACAGCCACTCCGTCCGGCTGCGAAATGTAAAAGTCCAGCGAACGGCGCAGTTCGATCAGCATGTCGTCCACGACTTTTGTCGCGGCCACGCACGCGACAGGGTCAACGCCTTCGGGCATGAGGTCCTCGCCCAAGTCTGGATCGACAACGGCCGCCTTGGTCAACTTGAGTTCTTCCGCGTCCGTGAACGAAGCCAGTCCTTTGGCCCGCATAATCGCCATGGTCATCTCATCGCCGGCTTTGGGCACCGAACGGGTAAAGCCATAGGGCAAATCGCCATCCACACGAGGAATCGACAGGTCCAGATTTCGAGCGCCAATGCTGACGTAAGCCACGACTTCATGGAATTCTTCATCCAGAATAGCCTGGACTTCAGGCGAAAGTTCCGATTCCTCTTCACCCTCAACGTCTTCCACGTCCGCCTCGTCGATCGCTTCATCGATCGCCTCATCGGCTTCCGCGTCGGCTTTCTTTTTCTTTGAAAACAACGAGCCGAGGGAAAAGCCCTTCTTTTTGGGTTCTTCGTCTTTGGCGGCTTTTGCTTTTTTTGATTTTTTCCCTTTTTTGCCCTTCGCGGCCTCGGCGGTGGCCTTGGCTTCCTGGGCGTTAAGGCGGGCTTCCTCTTTTTCGCGCAGTTTTTTTTCTTCCGGCGAGACATACGTCGTCTCGGTGAACCGATAGAAGTTATGGAGCGACAGCGGGCCGACGCTGATCTGAACCGGCTTGAGCCCCGAGCGACTGATCAGTTTCATCGTCTGCTCGATCTGCTCGCGCTTCATGGCGGCCAGGAGCACTTCATATTCCCCGGTTTCGGGGATTTCAACAATCTGGAACCGGCGCAGACTTTGAGCCGGGGGAAAGGGAACGAGTTTGTCCGCTTCATATTCCAACAGGCGCCGGATGCGTTCCGGCGACGTTTTCGGCAGGGGGGGCAGGCGCCGCAGGAATGTTTGCTGGCCGGGCACAGCGAAGACGGCGGTTCGACAGGAAATTTTATGAGTCTTGAGAAGTTTTCGCAGGGTCTTGACGATCGTCGTCGCTCGCTCATTTTCCGGTGTGCCGGGGGGCAAGTCCAATGGAGCGCCGGCTACTTTTTCAATGGAAATCCCCGTTTTCGTCAGCGCCAACTCGGCGACCTTCACCGAGCTGCTGCCGATATCAACACCTAAACATCGTCGCTGTTTCGTGGCCATGGATCGCCTCTGTTCCTCGTTGAAAATCTTCGCGCGCAATCCCTGAATAATGGTCAGAAAAGTAAGAAAGGATTGTCGCGTTCATACCCCGCTGCGATTGATTATGCGAGGACAAGCCCCAAACATCGCACTCCAAGACACAAACGCAAGCCCTTGCTTATCGAATTGCGTGCAGTGGAGTCAAATGGTTTTTTTTGCCAACGCCGATTCAAAAGCCACATTCGACGCAGCGCATCATGCCGAACGATGGGAATGGGACGGCAAACCGCCCGTCCCCATGGCCAAATATAACCGGCGAAACTGATACAAACCATACAGCGCAAAGGCGCCACCCGCCACGATCACAATCCACACAAATCGATAGGTCATGTCCGACGGCGTTAAATTTCGACCCGGACTGGATGGATCATAATACACCGCCACCTCGCTGTCCACCACCGAGGTCAGATAAACAGACCGCGGCACACGCGCTTCCCCAAAACCCCGCAAAATCCCTCGCCCGCCGGTTAATTCGGCTTCAAATTCATACCGCACCAGATAACTGTGACCTTCCTGAAGTCGCTCAATCACTTTCCCCTGGGCCTCGGCGCCGTTTTCGATCAACGCCCGGCGTTCATGAAACATGAACAGCCCCCAAACGATCAACACGCCCCCCAAGGCCCAGCAGGTCACGCACCAGCCACTGGCCGAGACAACATCCCGGCGCCGCAGGGCGGATTCCCGTTCACGGGAGTTCATGGGCAGCCCCCCATGAATGGGCGTCCCCTCCGCCCGACGGATCAAGCGATCCACAAAACCGTCAAAATTGCGCATCCCCGAGTGAAGCCGCCAGGCGCGACGCCCCGCTCGGATCGTGGCTTCCGTATGCCGCGCGCCATGGGCATGCCAGCGGCGGAACAAAATCCCGTCAATGGACTCAAAATCCACAAACTCGGCGCCGAAGGCCGTCCACACGATCAGGCCCTGTTCCCCCAACACATAACGGCGGCAGAATCGGTGTTGATGGATCACCACCGACAGCGCCAAAACCAGCGCCAGCACAGCCAGCGTCACGGCCACCACAATGGGATTCATATAAAACTGCCAGATCAGCGATCCACCCACGACGGCCGTGATTCCGTTGGCCACGGCAACCAGGTACCACGCCTCACGCAGATCCTGAGGCGAGCGCTCACAAATCATCTCGCCCGCGTCCCAGGCCTTGTTCTGCCGCTCAACCACCTCACTCAGGCCCGCCAGGACGATCTGGGTAAACACATCGCCCCCTTCGTCCAGATAGCGGGTCTCAATCACCACCTCGCGCGACGGCGCCTTGCACAACAAAACCAGTTCATGGCCCGAAGCCACCGAGACCGAGACAACGGCGTCAAACCGAATCCGACAACGGGTAAACCAGGAATACAGGGTAATTCCGTCCCCATCCACCCCCAAGCGATCATGAAAATGAATACATCTTAAAATAAAATAGCCACTCAATGGCAAAAAGACCAGAATGGAGACCAAAATCCCCACCACCGAAAGGTTGGGAACCACCGGCCGGAAGGCGGGGGTCAACGGCAACGTCAGCGAAACCACCGCCATGATCAGGCACACCAACGCGCTGGCAATAATACTGATCCGCAGGGACAGGGCATAGTGAAAAATCCGCTCTCCCCGCGGCCCGTCCAGAGACGATCCGGTATAAAATGAAGACGCCATAAAGTGATTGCTTCCGAATAGGCTCATCGGCCAGTTTACTACGAAATCATGCGGCCACCGCCCGGCTAAACACAAGCGGATTATGTCAGGAAAACCGTCTGTTTCCCATAGCCTCATTATTGTTCCCTTGATTCTTCAAACG
>JADFCT010000077.1 GCA_017161665.1 Candidatus Sumerlaeota bacterium | reverse complement strand
CTGACGGCCACCGCAGCAGGATACGAGCAGGAAGAAAAAATAAAAATCACCCTGACGGACGGACAGGAAATGGACTGTGAACTGTCGCCAGCCACGCCCATTCGGGGAACAGTCGTTTCCCGTGAATCCGGCCTGCCCATTGCCGGCGCGAAAATCCGGATTCGAGAACGCGAGAGGCCGGGGCATTCCCATGGATATGGAATTGGCTGGGAAACTTTCGACTCAATGACGGATGAGCAGGGACGATTTGCTCTTTCGTCGGTCAGTTCGGATTGGACCTATACGATTCAAATTGCCGCCGAGGGGTATGGCCGACAATTTGTGGGCAATTTGAATGCCGGTGACGACGTTCGAATTGAACTGGGACCGGTTATCCATGTGCGGGGACAGGTGACGGGGGATCTCAACCTTCTCACAAAGCACCGAAAGGGATTCATGCTATCGTATGATGTCTATGTGCGGAAAGATTATCAGGGCACAAATCTTCAGGCGGATTATGGGACTCTCTATCTGAGCGATGATGGACACTTTGAAATTCTCGATCTTCCGGAAGGCGATTTGAGCATCAATACGAAATTGTCTCAGCATCGATATGACATCACCGAATCGATGGGGGATCTGGTCATCGATCTGAGTAAAGAGGCCCAGGAACTTCCAAAAACCGAACGGCTGGTGGTATTGCGATTGCTGGTTCCCGAGGGCGGGCATCCCGCTGGTGGAACGTTGGGCGTTCGACGGTATCATCCCCAGGGATATTTCCAGATGCCAACGGCTGTGCCGATTGAAAACAATGAGGCCCGCATCACGGTGGGCGCTCCCACGAAAATATCCTTGGAAATCGATGGCCTGCGCGGCTATGTGCCAATAGTAAATAATCGAACCATCGAAGTGACGGACGAGCCGACGACGTTGACCATCGACCTGCCCGTGCTCCCGGCAGGAGCGATCTTTGGACAGGTTCTTAACGCGGATGGCACGCCAGCGCAGGGGTGTTCCCTGAGTCTTTGCACAGTTAAGCGCCCGGAGTCTGTCGAGTTCCTGGCCTTCCTGGCGCCCGAGGTGGAAAGTGGAAATGGAACCGATGGACCGAATGGTTTCTACGCGGGCCCGCTGGCCTATGGGGGAATATATTCTATTCGTGCCGCGCGGGGAACGGAGATCGCCCATACGGAAGAAATCGAGATCGGCCCCCGTCAACCCCTGAAGGAAGTAAACATTCAATTTGGGCGTTGTGTGCCAATTACGGGTGTGGTTACCGATCTGGACGGCGCCCCGATTTCCAAAACCGAAGTCCGACTTTCCTACTCGGCCCCCGGTCTGAGTCAAACACTACCATATACCCAGACGAATCAAGATGGACGGTTTGAATTTGCAAGGGTCAATCCGGATCTCCCGGGAGAATATTCCGTCCGGACGCACCCACAGGAGGGGTATCAGGCGGGATATCAGGAAATCAAACAATGGGGAAAGCCCATCCAGTTTAAACTCAAGCCCGGCCTATCCTTCGAGGGTGTCGTCTTGGACGACGAAACCGGCTGGCCCATCCCCGGCGTGGAAGTACGATTCTGGCAATACAATACATCCGGTCAAAAGGGAGGCGGTCAGGAATCAAGAACTCTTACGGACCAACAAGGAAAATTCCGTTTGACCAATCTGGCGCCCGGCGAGGCCTCGCTCTATTGGAGTGATGTGGAACTGGTCCAGCCTTCAGATCCCAAAATTTTAATCGCCGCAGAGAATCCGCCAGGAATATTCCGGGTTCGGATACGAGCAAACAGTCAACTGAAGCCGAAAGAACCAACGGACGATTGAACGATTTCGCTGATGGACGCGGTCTTAAATAGGATCGCAACCGGTCGCGCGGGCTCATGGCCCTTTCCAGGTAATGTCGCCCGCGCTGACCGTGCCATTGGAGGGAGCATACTCCAAGCCTTGATCTGCGCCGGAACCGGTCTCCCAATTCATCAATCGATCCGGACCGGCGCTTTGCAGAAGCCACAAATATCCCTGCCACCCCGGACCACATCGCCATTGCCATCCGCCGGGAGGGCCTGCCCAGCCGTGTTCGAGAGAAACGATATTATAGGAGTTCTTCTCTACATACAAATACCCCTGTCCTCGATACGTCCAGGGATCGTCGTCGTGTTGGTTCAAATTGAACGGATCCCGCGGAGCGGTCAGGATATACGAAACAGGGGTCGTCAGCTGATTCAGAGCCCTATTGGGGGGGAAGTATGTATAGCCACTCCCTCCAGTGTCATAGACGGGAGGATAAGCGGCATGGTCAATTCCATAGTTTTCGAGCGCCGTCGCCAGGCTTCGCAGATCCGCCCGACACCGGGAAACCTGGGCCCGAACCTGCGCCTCCAGAAAATTGGGGACAGCGATCAACGCCAGAACCGCAATGATCGCGATCACGATCAGCAATTCGATTAATGTAAAACCGCGAGACAGACGAATCATGGCCAAAACGACAACCGTCCTTTCAAACGCAACATGGAAACACTAGATCAACGTCCATCGCGATGCAATGCAATCGAAAAGGTGGAAGCGTCAGATTGAGGACGTATCGGAGATTGTCGTTGTGTTCACCGTTCGCATCGGTAAACTCAAGAAACACCGAGGCGATGGACGCAATTGATCCACAAACGCCAAAACGGCCAAACCATCTGCCAGCAGGCAAGGAGACGTTCTTTTTCCATGAAGAGTGATATTGCGATTTCTCAGGAAGCAACGATTGAACCCATCACCCGCGTGTGTGAACGCTATGGCATTGCCGAAGAGCACATGGAGCCCTATGGCAAATACAAAGCAAAACTCTCGTTGGATCTGATCGACCGACGGGAGCCAAAGGGTAAATACATTCTAGTCACCGCCATCACTCCAACCCCCCTGGGCGAAGGAAAAACGGTCACCACCGTGGGGCTGTCCATGGCCCTGAACCATATCGGTAAAACGGCCGCCTGCGCCATTCGACAGCCCAGCTTGGGCCCCACCTTCGGCATCAAGGGTGGCGCCGCGGGGGGCGGTTATGCCCAGGTCGTTCCCATGGAGGAATTCAACCTTCATCTGACAGGCGACATCCACGCCGTGTCCATTGCCCATAACCTCTTGGCCGCCTTTATTGACAACCATATTCACCACAAGAATCCATTGAATATCGATCCCCACTCCATCCTCTGGCGTCGGGTGGTGGATGTCTCGGATCGCGTGTTGCGGGACATCGTCGTCGGATTGGGCGGCAGGACCTGCGGCCATACGCGACAGACGGGTTTTGATATCGCTGTAGCTTCCGAGGCGATGGCGATTCTGGCATTAGCACAGGACTTGCAGGATTTGCGCCGGCGCCTGGGTAAGATTGTGATTGGTTCTAATGGGAACGGGGAGATGGTAACGGCTGAGGATCTCAAGTGCGCCGGCGCCATGGCTGCCGTCATGATTGAGGCCATCAAACCCACCATCATGCAAACGCTGGATGGCACACCGGCATTGATTCATGCCGGTCCCTTCGCCAACATCGCCCACGGCAACTCATCAATCATCGCCGACGCCATCGGCCTGCGTTACTTCGATTATGTGGTAACCGAGGCCGGCTTTGGGGCGGACATTGGCGCAGAGAAGTTTTTCAACATCAAGTGTCGGAAAAGCGGCCTGAAACCTGATGCGGCGGTGGTGGTCTGTACGGTGCGCGGACTGAAGTCCCATAGCGGCAAATTTAAAATCGTCCCCGGCAAACCCTTGCCGGAGGGCCTCGTGACCGAAGACCTGGAAGCTGTGGAAAGCGGTTTGCCCAACCTGGAAAAGCAAATTGGAAACATTCATAAGCATGGTGTGCCGGTCGTGGTGGCGATCAATCGTTTCCCAAGCGATACAGAGGCGGAAATCCATCTGATTCTGGAAGCAGCCAGGAACTTTGGAGTGATGGACGCCGTGGCGCACGAAGTCCACGCCCACGGCGCAGAGGGGGGGCGCGCCCTGGCCGAAGCCGTTGTGCGGGCTGCCGAGGCGCCGAGCGAATTCAAATTGCTCTATCCGGACGACATGCCGATTGAGGAAAAGATTCAGACCATTGTCCGGGAAATCTATGGCGGTGTGGGCGCCGGGATCTATCCGGAAGCCAAAAAGCAAATCGAGAAATACAATGAATGGGGATACAGCGATTTGCCGATTTGCATGGCAAAAACCCATCTGTCACTCAGTCATGATCCGCAACTGCCCGGACGCCCGACAGGCTTTCGCGTTCCCGTTCGCGAGATTCGCTTGTCCGCTGGCGCGGGATTCCTCTATGCCTTGTGCGGTTCCATGATGACCATGCCCGGCCTGCCGTCCCATCCGGCGGGCGAAAACGTAGATATCGACGCAAACGGAAAAATCGTGGGACTCTTCTGAGATACAAGATTTCGATCCAAAACTTCGGCCCGCCGCGAGCCAGTTGTCGCGGCGGGCCGATGGCTTTGGCGCAAAGAAAATGCCCCCGCGTATCAGACGTCCGCGGGCTTCGGGCAAACAAACCCTTCGCGATACGCGCGCGTCGTCATCGCTGTCGCTTCTTTCGAGTCGGGGAAAATTTCCCGGCGCGGATCAAACTTCAGATACGGCCCAAGGGCCATGGGATATTTTTCCAAATCCACACCATTGTCCGTCAGGTGCTTCGCCGTCCGAAGGAGCGTGGCCACGTTGTCATCCAGACTCTTGACCTTCTCCAGAACCGTCTTCGCTTCATCGACCGAAACCGTGTTCTTCTCGCCCAGATAGTAGGAGATGTTGCCCAAGTGAGCCAGCGAGGCGGACAGGTGGCCCACCATGGCGTCCCCATTGAGACTGTCATATTTTCGGCTGATACATGCGTCCACAAAATTGCCGAAGTGATTGCCCCCACCCTTGAATTCCTGGATGACCTTCATGTCCTTGTCATAGGCGATGCAGTGGGTGTAACTCTTCTGCACCACATAGCCATCGGAGCCATAGAAGATGACCCCAATGATATTGCCCTTGCCGTCGGGTCCCCGCTGGAAGAGTTTGTTGATTTCCTCGTCCGACTGGCCGTTCACACTCAGGCCGCGGGTTTCAAAAACGATGCACTTGTCACCATAATCAAAAACCGAGACTTCCGTGTTGGGCGTGTCGCCGGCATCCACGTAGTTTTCGTCTTTGCGCTCCGCCTGGTAGCCGAGCCGACCGCCGTAACTGATAACCGAATTCGGGTGGCGATCCAATCCCAGTCCCCATCGGGCGATGTCCGTCTGATGGGGGCCCTGGTTGCCCGAATCGCCGTTGCCGTACAAGCGCTGCCAGTGCCAATCATAATGGAAGCGTTTGCGTGTCAGTTTGGGATTCGTATAGGTAGCCGGACCGCTCCAAAGGCTGAAATCCACGCCTTCGGGGAGGGGATAGTCTCCGAGGGAATCGATGGAGGCCCGACGCTTGTAACACAGCCCACGGGCAAATTTGACCTCACCGATGCCCCCTTCATTCATGAATTTGATGGCATTGTGGAGAGCGGGATTGGAACGACATTGACTGCCGACCTGACACATGCGGCCATATTTTTTGGCCGCCGCCACCAGGGCGCTGCCTTCGAGAACATTATGCGAGATTGGTTTTTCGATATACGCGTCTTTGCCCGCCTGCATGGCCCAGACGCCGACCAGCGCATGCCAATGATTCGGCGTGGCCGTGCTGATGAAATCAACGGACGGATCCTGAAGGGCCTCGCGAATGTCCGTGTACAATTTAGGCTCGAATTTCTGCCGCTCGGCCACTTCGGCCGCCCGCCTTTTACCGATCCCCTCATCCACATCCACCAAAGCGGTGACCACGGTTCTTGAATCTCCGATGTAGGCGCCGATATGGCTGTTGCCCCGCCCGCCAATGCCGACAACACACGCGCCGAGTTTGTCATTGGCGCCCAGATTGCGGACAAAGTAGGGAGCGGCGGACATCGCGGCGGCTGACGCCAGAGAATTGCGCATAAACTTGCGTCGATTTAAATACGACATGGAACTGCCTCCAGTTGAATTAGGGAACCTTCGCATTAAGATAATCAAGGTTGCCCCGGGTGGCGGAAAGTGTCAATCAATTATTCGCCGTTGTATCACGCCTGGATAGCGCCTGATCCAGCGCGCGAACATAAAAAGCGTTATCAATTTCTTCCCAAGCCGACTCGGATCTCCCCATCATCCAGGCACACCCCGCGCGCGCTAATCGCCGGATAAATGATTCCGCCCCAAAATGATCACGTAAACGGACTCGCAATTCCGGATATTTCTTAATGAAGAGCGCCGCGCTGCGTCCATTCACACGCGCCCGACGGATCAAATCGAGCCCCGTGTAATCGTGGTGGTGATGCGAAACAGCGTCATTCGCCAGGATGAGCCGCAAGTTTCCTTCCTTCGACAAACGGTATCCCAATTCGGAATCCTCAAAAGACGCCGTCGGGAAGCGCTCATCGAAGCGATGGCGCCGCAAGAGGTCCCGTTTCAAAGACAAGTCACATGTATGAAAATACACAATATGCTCATCTCCGGGGGGCAGATCAAATTCGTAAACAAACAGCCGTCGGCGTAAATAGCGCATCACCGCATTGTCCCGCCCCAGCGGCGCCCATCGGGTGATGCCCCGAACCACCACATATACGTCGGGATTGAATTGATGGCGCGCCAGATGGGCGGCCAGATGATTCGGTTCCAGCGTCACGTCATCGTTCAAGAATAGGATAATTCCCCCGCGAGCCTCGTCAATCATTCGATTGCGGGCCACGGCGGGCCCCGCGTTTTCCTGAACATGACAGACCACGCCATACACCCGGCGGTCAAGGGCCAGTCGGTTCAATCCCTCCATCCGCAGGGACGCGTCGCCGCCGTCATCGACAATCAACACTTCAAACATTTCGGGCGGGAGTGTCTGACCGTCCAGAGAATCCAATAAATCACACAACGCCGCCCACCGATTGCGGGTTGGAATCGCCACTGTCAGAAACGGATCTGTACCGGTCGTTTCAAAAACCGTATGACCATAAGACTCAATGAACATGAAGACCTATCGATTCTAAATCGTGGGAAAATGCGTTTGCGCCCCAGCCAGAGATTCAGTTGCGAAGCCAACCCAACCCGATCTAACCTTCGCATAGCAAATCACTTTGAGGCATGGCAATGGGTATTCTCGACAAATGGCGTCGGCTGTTTCAAAAACCTCGACTCCGATGTGTCACCCTCTTTGTGACCACCGCCTGCGACGCTCGTTGCGATACCTGCTTCTATTGGCGACAGATCAATACCAAAATCAACCAGTTGACCCTCAAAGAATATCGTCAGATCGCCGAAAATCTGGGACCCGTCGAAGGGATTCAACTGTCCGGCGGCGAGCCCACGCTTCGTGAGGATCTGCCGGAAATCGTCGAGGCCTTTGTCACGGAACCCTGGCAAACCATCGCGCTCCCCACCAATGGTCTGAAAACGGACCGTATCGTTAACATCGTGGACCGAATCGCATCGGCGCGCCCTGACAACCGGTTCATGGTCGGCGTGTCCCTGGACGGCCCCGAGGAATTAAATGACCGGATTCGGGGGGTGGATGGGATTTATCGAGCCGCTCGGCGGACCCTTCAACAACTGGCCTCACGACGTGAAGCCTTCCCTAACATGTACCTTTCGTCCCTCACCACAGTGACGGCCGTCAATCAGAATGTCGTGGCCCCATTGCTGGACACCCTGGCTGATGAAGGGCTTGTCGATTTTCTGACCGTTGAAGTCTTCCGGGATATGGGCCCCGACCAAAGCGAACAATCGCTGCCGGACCCAGCCATACTGAAACAAATTCAAAAGCGGTGTGAGGAACTGAATCGGGGGCTGATGAACCGTCGAATGAGCAGGGAAGCCGCTGAAGCGTTATCCTACACCCGGATTCTCAACACAGAGCAAAATCGCGTGCTGGCTGACCAGCCCATGTCCTTCCAATGCCAGGCCGGCAGAGTCTCAGCGGTTATCGAACCGGACGGCGTGGTACGTGTCTGCGAGATTCTCGAGCCCATCGGACAAATTCGTGACCACGACTGCAATCTCATAAGCGTTTTGAGTTCGCCCGAGGCGCAGCAACAAATCCGTATGATCCAGGGACACGGTTGCGCCTGCACACACTGCGTGACGCTCGGCCAGTCCATTCCTTACACACCGACCGCCGAAATTCGTCGCCGCCGGGCGCAACGGCGGATAGAGGCGGACATGAACGCCTCCGAAACACCACCCGATACGAAGGCCTGAAAAACCGCCTTGAGGCGGATTCGGGCGCCCTGTATGCTGGGGACGCGTCAGGAAGACGCGCGGAATTCCCGCCCCCAGGCAAAGTGACGCCGCATGAACCACGAAAAAAAGGTATTACTCTCCAACGCCTCCGTCGTGAGCGGATTGACGTTATTGTCCCGCGTCCTGGGATTTGTGCGGGATTCGGTGGTGGCTCGAATCCTGGGCGCCAGCGCCTATAATGACATTTTCAACATCGCCTATCAGATACCCAATCTGGCGCGGCGCGTGCTGGGCGAAGGCGCCTTGTCCGCTTTCATCGTACCGCTCTATCATGGCGAAGAAAAAGCAGGAGGACACGAGCAGGCCTTCCGCTTCCTAAATAAAGCCCTCACCGTCATGACGATTTTGGGCGCCGGATTGACGGTTCTGGGTATGCTGCTGGCTCAACCCCTCTTTATGTTTTTTGGCGGACTCAAGCATTGGGTGGCGCAACACACGATAACGCGGGTCTGGGAATCCATACCGATCTCTTGGGATGTCCTGTGGACCGAATCGCCGGTCGTTATCTGGCGCGTTACGTTTATCGAAGGCTGGACGGATGGCGGCGCGCAGGATTTGGCATATCTTATTCTGGGAACAGAACTGACGCGAATCATGTTCCCTTTCCTTCTGATCCTGACGCTGTGTTCGCTTTTCATGGGCGCCTGTCACGCCAACAAACGCTTTGTGACACCGAGTCTGGGCTCATCAGCGATCAACCTCGTCATGATCGCCGTGGCGAGCGTTATGCTGATCCAAATCGGGGGAGGCGCCATCACCAGCGACCATAAGGCGCGCTTCGTTTACTGGCTGGCGGCCGCCGTCATGGCCGGTGTCACCATTCGGCTGTTTCTCATGTGGCCAACCCTCTGGCGGTTGGGGTGGCGCTGGCGCTGGTTATGGGATCGACGAGACCGGGCGATTCTGGCCATGTTCGCCAAGATGGGCGCCGCCACCTTTGCGGCGGGTCTGGCGCAGTTGAACATTTCCATAAACCTGATGTTGGCAAATTGGTGTGGCACAGGATCGGTGACATATCTTTACAACGGCAACCGGCTCATCCAGTTCCCCTTGGCCCTGCTGGCTTCGGGTTTGGCGACGGCCTTGGTTCCGACCATCTCCCGTCAGTATCAGGACGGCGACCTGGGCAAAGCGCGCGAAATGGCCGGGTTCGCCATTCGGATTATATGGATTCTCATCATCCCCGCAACGGTGGGCTTCTGGGTTCTGGGGCGGCCGATTTATGCCATGTATCTCCAAGGCGGCGAATGGACGGCCATCGATACAATCAACACCAGTCGGGCGCTGAAAATGTATGCCCTTGGTTTGCCGGCGTTGGCGGTCCTGCGACTCCTGATCCCCATTTTCTACGCGAAAGGAGACGTCAAAACACCGGTTCGTGTAGCCGCCTGGTCACTGGCGGTCAACATCCTCGCCAACCTGATACTCATGCAGACGCCCCTCTCTTTTGCCGGACTGGCGTTGGGCGCCAGCGTATCCTCTATCTTCAATGCCACGATCCTCTGGCTACTGCTGCAACGGGAAGTCGGCTCGCTATGGGAACCCCGGATGACAAATGCCCTGACTCGATGCGCGGCTGCCTCGGCCGTCATGGGGCTTTCCTGTTGGGGGGCCTTGCGGGTGTGGGACACGTTCTGGCCCGTATCAGGGCTGGCGCTCCAAGCCCTTCAGACGAGCGCGGTCATGGTCTTGGGAGTCAGTGTCTATCTTGGATCGGTCACCATTTTCCGCCTCGAAGACATGACAACGGCGCTGAACATTCTGCGCCGTCGGCGACTTTCGAAATAATCTTCAAACAGACGCTCCCTTGAAGGGAACTGAAAATTCCGCACACATTGCCTTCGATCAAAAGGCAGTTGCAAGTTCCCGCGCCTGAGTCAAGGCGTCCGAAATGGCCGCTTGAGCGGCTTCGGGGCCGGCAGCCAGGGTAGGCTGGACGTAGAGGGTCTGAATGGTCTCAAAGCCGATAAACCGCAACCATTGCTCAATATAGGGGGCCTGAAGGTCGTAAGATTGTCTTTCGCCGGAATAGTCACCGCCCCGCGCATAGATAACCACGATCGGCTTATTAACGATCAATCCCTGATAGCCGGTTTGGGGATTATATTTGAAAGCCATCCCCGGATGAGTAATAGCGTCAATAAACCACTTGAGACGATAAGGGATTCCGAAATTCCACATGGGCGTGCTCAAAACATACTTATCCGCCGATGCGAAACGCTCAAAGGTGGAAACCACGGGCGCCCAGACGCCCGACTCAATCGTGTTGAGTTCTTGTCCATGCATGATCTTGTAGCGGGCGGCCAAGGTGTCTCCGTCTATGGTCGGCAAGGAATCCGTCCAGATTTCCCAGGACTCCGCGATGTGGTCCGGATTCTTCTCCAGATAGGCGGTAATCAATTCCCGGGCCACTTGAGATGATTTCGACCGATCATCCCGTGGGGAAGCTTCAATATGTAACAAACGCGTCATGAACCCACTCCTCCATCGGAAAAGCAAACGATTGTCTCTCGCAATCCGCTTTTCCAATCAACGGAAATAGAACTTATCCTAAAGGTCAGTCGGGCAATGCTTTTAATGCTTACATTGCCGACACCTTATTTCAGCGAAGGGCACGGGCCAACGGTCTCCGGGGCGTGGAGAGCGCAGGCCAGGCCTAGTCGTTCTCGACCCAGTTCATGATCACTTTTCCCGACTCGCCCGATCGCATCACCTCAAAAGCGTGGGCAAAGTCCGTATAATGGAACCGATGCGTGATAATCGGGCTGATGTCCAATCCTGTCTGCAACATGGACGTCATCATATACCATGTCTCATACATTTCTCGACCGTAGATCCCCTTGATGGTTATCATATTGAAGACAACTTTCGTCCAGTCGATCGCCAGATTGTCTCCGGGAATGCCTAACATGGCAATGCGCCCGCCGTGACACATACTATCAATCATGTCGTTCAGCGCCTTGCCGTTGCCCGACATTTCCAATCCCACATCGAATCCCTCGACCATTCCCAATTCTTTTTGGACATCGGCCAGCGTTTTCCCGCTTCGGATATCCAAAGCCACGGTCGCGCCCATTTTTTTCGCCAGTTCCAGCCGATAGGGATTCATATCGGTGACCACGACATAACGGGCCCCGGCATGTTTGGCAATCGCCACCGCCATAATTCCAATCGGTCCGGCGCCGGTTATCAACACATCTTCGCCCAGTACTTTAAAGGATAAGGCCGTGTGGGTGGCGTTTCCGAACGGATCAAATATTGCCAATATATCCAGCGGCAATTTCGGATCCGCATGCCAGACATT
>JADFCT010000076.1 GCA_017161665.1 Candidatus Sumerlaeota bacterium | reverse complement strand
GCAGGGACGGGCCGAACAAAATCAGCAGGCCGAGGAGCAATAGTCCGCCCGCCGCCGCCCAAGACCCATCGACTGTCCGGGATTGGTGTATCTGTCGGGATGGCTCATTCATGGCGAGCCATCCTATCCCCACCCGCCGACAGGACGCAAGAGTCCTCACTTGAATATTTTGAGGCGCTGTCGGATGGCCGTCGGCGCCGTCACGCTTTTTGCCTGCTGCGCGGCAAAAAACGCGCCGGCGCCTCATGTGCTCGTTTCGTACCCAGGGCTCCGCTCCCTATCGGTCGCTCCACCCTGGGCTTTTATGTGCCGCCGCCTTCGGGGCTTTGCTGATGTTTGGTTCCTTGGACGCGAGCCTGTTCGGACAGCGGCGCCGCGCCCCGGCGTGCTTTGCGTCATTGCGCTTGGCCTCGACGCCATTTTCATCATTTCCTGGGGCGCGGGCCTTATCTGACTGTGGCGCCGCGCCCCGGCGTGCTTTGCGCCTTTGCGCCTTGGCGCCTTGGCGTTTAAAAAGGTTCCATCGCGCCACGCCTCGTCTCCATTTTCATCATTTGTTGTGAGCGCAGTGAGCCGCTCATGGGCAACTCAATCGACAATTTGATTGGCGTTGGTGTGGGCCTTGCTGGTGAGTCGCCTGCGCCGATGACGGCGGCTGATGCGTCTCTCCGAGTGAAAAATGACAGGCCGAAGGGGATCGGCATTGACTGCGGGAAATGATCCTTGTAGGTTCCCCTAAACAGTGGTTCTCAGCATTTTTGCATGGAGACGGATCATGAAACGACGTTCTTTTATTGCGACCACCGGCGGTGTGATGGGTGGACTGGCGCTTGGCCCCCTGCCGGCTTTGGGACTGGAGGCCATTGCGCCGGAAAAAATAACGGACCGTGTGGAGGGCATGCCCCGCCGTGTCCTGGGGCGAACGGGCGAGAAGGTTTCGATTATTGGATTTCCGGGCTTGTGTCTGATTCACGAGGAACAGGAAAAATGCAACACCATATTGCGCAAGGCTTTCGAGCGCGGCGTCAATTATTTTGATGTGGCGCCGGCTTATGGCAACGGCGACGCCGAGATCAAGATGGGCAAGGGGCTGGAGGGGATGGATCGCGACAAGATCTTTCTGGCCTGCAAGACCAAAGCCCGCGATCAACAGGGCGCCTTGGAGGAATTGGATAGGTCGTTGAAGCGGTTGAAGACAGACCGGTTCGACTTGTACCAAATGCATCACATTCGCACGCCGGAGGAAGTGAAACGGGCTTTGGGACCGGGTGGGGCCATTGAGACGTTTCTCAAGGCGCGCGAACAGGGGAAAGTCCGGTTCTTCGGTTTCTCGGCCCATACGACCAAGGGCGCCTTGGAAGCCATGCGGGGATTCGATTTCGAGACGGTCATGTTCCCGATTAATTTTATTGAACGGTTTAAAATCGGTTTTGGGAAGGAAGTCCTCGCCGAGGCCAAGGAGAGAAAAATGGCGATTGCCGCCATCAAACCGATGTCCGGAGGTCTTTGGCCGCAAGGCGTCGAAAAGACACGCCAATGGTGGTATCGCCCACTGGAAGAACCGGATCAAATCAGCCAGGCCCTGCGCTACACGTTGTCTCAGGCCGGAGTGGCCGCCGGCTTTCCACCGGGGTTCGCCGATTTGGCGGATAAGGCGGTTGACGCCGTCCAGGACTTCAAACCCATTGACGAAGCCGGGCTCGTGGCGCTTCAGAAAATGGCTGAAGACAGTAATTCCGTATTCAAGCGCGAGGAAGACGCGCTGGCAGGTTTGTTGATCGACGAGCCCGTCTATGCGGACAGCCCCCATGAAACCTGTCCTTATCGTCTGGCATAGGAAATGGTTTGGAAAAAGAAGACGCCGCTCCTTCGGAAAGATTTCCGAAGGAGCGGCGTTTTTCTGTGTTGCTGCCCATTGCTTTCAGGGGAAGATCTGTGAAAAACCGATCGTTTCCTCTTCAATAAACAAGACCACAATGCCGTTTCTGGAGGTTACATAGCCCACCTTCCTGGCCGGCTGGTCGTCAACATTGATGGATAGGGAGCCTTCACCCGTTTGGGGGACATTGACATCAATTGAACCGAGTTCCAAGGCCAGATCCATGCTGGAGCCGTTGGGCAATTGCAGGGTCACCTTGTGAGGCTCATCTGTCCCGTTCACAATGTGAAATCGTCCCTCCATCATGAAGAGTTTGTCCACAATCCCCCGGCCAAACCAGGATACTGTCAGGCAGGTCATGCCAAACAAGACGATTGAGAGAGGGTTGCAGATCTTGTTTTTCATCGAAGGGTTCTTTGTATCACTGGAGCATTACTGCTGACTTAGATCCTTGATTTCAATATTCCGGAACTCGCAACTGTGGCTTTCGGCCTGCAGGGAGATGCTGCCGCCTTCGATCAGTTGCCCGTTGTCGAGTTGTGGTTGCTGATAGCGCATGACTTCATCGCCGTTGATGAAGTGGGCGATTTCTTTGGAGCCATCCACCAGGATTTCGATTTGGACCCATTGGTCTCCCGCGTAACTTTGGGACTTAGAGTTGACGCAATGTGTTTTGATGACGGCGCCGTCCTGGACGAATTGCGTCCCCGGCGTGCACAGGTTGGCCGTGGTCCGGACTTTTCCTTCGTCCGCGCCCAGCAATTGAACTTCGATACTGTTTGGGAAGTCCTGATCTTTGCCCATGGTTTCCGGCGCCTGGCCGTGGGCCATGATGCCACTGTTCCGGTAGGCCCAGCCGGGGCCGCCGGGGGCTTGTTGGCCGACGAAGCGGTACTCCATGCGGAAGATGTATTTCGAGAAGGGCTTGTTGCAGAATAGATGACCGAACCGGTCGCCGAAGTTGTCGAATTTGTCGTAGCGCACCTTGATTACGCTGTCTTCCACCCGAAAGATGTCTCCAGGATTTTCGCCCAGCTCGAAACCTTTGACCTTGGGCGTCCAGCCATCGAGATTTTTGCCGTTGAACAGGGAGACATAGCCTTCCGTGTCGATCTCGCGGATACGGATGTTTTTCCAGGCCACTTTCTGGGTTCCCGGGGCCGCGGGGGATGAATGGACCTGAAGCCCGATAAAGCCTTTCTTGTGGTCGTTATATTTTTCCGGGTGATACAGATCGGCAATTTGTTTCCCATTGATCCATGTCTGAATACGCGGACCATGGGCCTTGACCCGATACTGATTCCATTCGCCCTTGACGAAGGCTTCGTGTTTCACGCGATCCGCATCGGCCGTCATCCAGCCGCCGACTCGTTCGCCGTAGATATAACCGGCCATGCCTGAAGAGCCATCAATTTCCACCTGCGGTCCATAGATCACCTCAATGGGTTCGCCGTCCTTGTTTTCTTCCCGGGTTTGAGAGCGAATCTGAACGCCCGAGTTCAAGCCTTCGGCCAGCATGACGTCAAATTCCAGTTCGAAATCCGCATACGCTTTTTCTGTGCACAAGAACGTATTGTGTCCCGGGCCGTTGGCGCCAATGATGACCTCTTCAATGACTTCAAAGGTCGCGCCGCCGCCGTGTTTGGACCATCCATCCAGTGTCGTGCCATCGAAGATCTGATTCCAATCATTCATGGCCGATGCCCCGGTGGCTGTCAGAGTGATGGCGATCAGGGCGATCGCGTGTCTGATTTTCATGGACTTGCTCTCCTTCATATTAAGGTGTTTTTCCGTTACGATACAGATATCTCGATGTCGTAATTGAGATACCCTATTTGATCAGGGAAAACCGATCATCGGCGGTTCGGGTTGATTTGTCGAGCTCAAATCAGCCGAATCGGGTTGCGCGCGCGCCGGGCCCTACCGGAGAGCGATTCTGATTGAAATGGCCTGATTCTCTAACGCTATAATTGAGACATGACATTTTTTTTTGTTCGCAGGCAGACGATCCGACCTTTTATCGGCGTCGGTTGAACCTGGTGGCGACCGTTGACCGTTGCTGTATTGGAATTCTGTGGTTCCTATCGGGTCATCATTCGCAAGGGCTGTATTTCGATTGAAGGAATTGATTCTGTGTGAGGGTCGGATCGACTTTGATTTCCTCTGTACCCGTGACAATGCGAGATACTTTTTATAGAATGATCGGTTTTATCGGCCAGTCGCCCACCCACTGGGCGACGTGGATTGCTCTTTTCGCCGTTGTCTGTTCATCGGCGTCCCTTTTTGCGCGTCCCGCCAACATGCGTTTCGATCACTTTTCGGTTGGGGATGGGTTGTCTCATCGTTTTGTCACCTGTGTTCTCCAGGATCGCCAGGGCTTTCTTTGGGTGGGCACTCAGGACGGACTCAACCGGTTTGACGGGTATTCGTTCACGACATACCACCATGACGAGGACGATCCGAGCAGTTTGAGTCATGATTATATTCAGGATATTGCCGAAGGTCCGGATGGCCAATTGTGGGTTGGAACGAATGCCGGATTGTGTCAGGTCGTTCCCCAGGCCGGCCCGGGGCCCCAACACCGTTTTGTGTCCTATGTTCATGATCCCGAAGATCCGCACACGCCCGCCCATCCCGTTGTGCGCGTGATCGCCTTGGATTCGCATGGCGTTTTATGGATCGGGACCAATATGAGTTTGGAGCGGATGGATCCGACGACGCATCGCTTTGTCAAATATGATGTCGATTCGGCAACGCGCAGACAAAAGGAACGGGGGCGAAACGCCATTGAGGCGTTGCTGTTCGACCGAAACGGATCGTTGTGGGTGGGGTATTTCGGTCTGGGCGTGTCCCGTTTTTCATTAGAGGATGACGGCGTTTCGCTCAGACTGACGGGGCGTTTCCTGACGAACAACCGTCAACCCGGGATCAAACATTCCAATCTGGTCAACGATATGCTGGAAGATGACCGTGGCGGAATCTGGGTGGCTTCCTGGGCGGGTGGGCTGTCGCGTATCGACAGCGAAACCGGGCAGGTTCAGGTCTTTTCGCATGATCCCGATGACCCGACCTCCTTGCCGGGGACGCAACTCATGGCGTTGACGCGCGATCCGAGCGGGGCCATTTGGGCGGCTTG
Source organism: Candidatus Sumerlaeota bacterium (assembly GCA_017161665.1). Lineage (GTDB taxonomy): Bacteria > Sumerlaeota > Sumerlaeia > JADFCT01 > JADFCT01 > JADFCT01. The sequence continues at coordinate 6,637 of JADFCT010000076.1, read as the reverse complement.
TTATTCGTTGGGCATCATCAAGATCATTCCGCCGCACGATGAAATGGATCGATATACGTTTGCCGCCTATCAGCCCAATGCCCAGGATGCCGCGAGTTTGTCAGGCGATTCGCCATGGGCCATTTACTGTGATCGCTCCAGTGTCCTGTGGGTGGGCGATGCGACGGGTGGATTGTCCAAAGGGCGTTCCGTCCCGGGTTTTCACCATTACGAACAGTTCCCGGACCAAGGGCCCGGCTCTAAGCTGCTGGGACAGCCGATCGCCGCCATTCTGGAAGACAGCCGTGGAAATCTCTGGGTTGGATCCCGCGAGTTTAATGAAACCGCGACATCCGGCGGCATCACGCTCATCCAGAATCCGTACACGCCAGAAGCGCGCACCACGTATTTCACCCACGATCCGGCTGATCCGGCTTCTCTCAGCGGTAATCCCATCATTACGATTTTTGAAGACAGCCAGCAGCGACTGTGGGTCGGGACCGATCGCTATGGCTTAAATAAGATCGAATGGGATGGCTCCGATCCGGACACGGTCCGTTTTCGCCATTGGCGACACGATGTCGATGATCCCAACAGTTTGCCTGCTGATGCGGTTTTGACGATCCTCGAAGATCATCGCAAGCAACTCTGGGTGGGGACCTGGGATCGGGGGGTGGCCCTGTTTGATCCCGAATCGGGGGCGTTTACCCCTTTGGGCGCATCGGAAGCGCCAGTGAGCCTCGGTGTGGCTCCGCCGGTGGGCGTGCGCAAAATCATTGAAGATCGAAATCGGAATCTCTGGTTCGCCACCGGTGGGTCCGGACTCTATCGCTACAATCCCACGAGCGCCACACTGACGCGGTACCGGCATGATCCCGGCAATCTGAATACGATTGTGTCCAATAATCTCTACTCGTTGTATGAGGCCCCCGATGGCATCATCTGGATTGCCGCAGACGGTGGATTGGGTCGATTGGATCCTGAAAGTCAGCGGTTCAAAAGTTATCGCGTTCAGGATGGGCTGCCGAACCCGATGTTACACGGACTGGAAGGGGACGTCCAGGACGGCTCTCTCAAGTCTCTTTGGATTTCCACGGCCGAGGCGCTGGCGCGCTTCGACCCGGAGGCCGAATCGTTTGTCAGTTTTGAATATGAGCATGACGCGCAAGTCAGCCGGTTTGTTGAGGGCGGGTATTTCCAAAACACGCGCGGCGATTTTTTCTTTGGTGGCTATGGCGGGATGATTCGTTTTTCTTCTTCGGAGATTATGCCCCCGCCGTCGCCGCCGTCGGTTGTTTTTACTGATCTGAAGATATTCAGCCATTCGGTGACCGTTGGTCAGAAAAGCAGCGGAAAAACGATTTTGAATCGGCCGTTGCCTTATACCGATCACATCTACCTCGGCCCGGAGGATTTTAATTTTTCGGTCGATTTTGTTCTTTTGGACAGCGTGGATCCGTCCCGCAATCGGTTGCGGTATCGGCTGGAAAACTACGAGCGCGCCTGGGTGAGCGTCAATGGTGGAAAACATACGGTTTCCTATAGTCAACTGGACCCCGGCGCGTATCAATTGCGTGTGCAGGGGGTCAATAGTGATGGCGTCTGGAGTCCCATTGACCGAACATTGGCTATCACCATTCTGCCCCCCCTTTCGCAACAGTTATGGTTTCAGCTGCTGATCAGCGCCTTGATTGTCCTGTCCTTGTTCATTGGGCTTCGGCAGTACATCCAGTCGATCCATCGCCGCAATCGAGAGTTGAATGAGCATAACCGTTTGCTCCGCGAGCAGATACAGGAGCGACTACGCGTTACCGAGGAACTTCGGATCTCCGAGGAGCGTTATCGAACACTGGTTCGGAACCTGCCGGCGCTCATTTTTCGCAGTGAGCCGGAGACAACCTGGGCCTTACAGTATGCCAGTGAGGCGGCTGAATCGGTTACCGGCTATTCGGCCCGGGAAATTGTGTCCGACGGCGACAAGCCTTTCAGCTCTCTCATTATGCCGGAGGATCTTCCCGACGCGCATTTTGCCGTGAAGACCGCTTTAGCCCATGACCGTCACTACAGCGTCGAGTATCGTATCCTTGACCCTCGCGGTGAGATGCGCTGGCTGCATGAATTTGGACAGGGGGTCAAAGGCCCTGACGGCAAACTCGCTTTCGTGGATGGCGCGATTTTTAACGTGACCGCTCGAAAGGAAGCCGAGAATCGCCTCCGCGCCAGCGAGCAAAATCTGGCCATTACCCTTGATTCCATCAATGAAGGCGTTATCGTAACGAATAATCAGGGCGTCGTCACCCGCATGAATCCCGTGGCCGAACAAATGACCGGCTGGCCATTGAGCCAGGCGGAGGGGCATCTGTTGAGTCAGATCCTGGTTCTGGTCGATCCCGATACGAAACAAAATCTGTCGAGTCCTGTTTTTCCAATTGTCCCATCCGGAAGGCATTCGGATTCGGCGCGGCCTCCATTGTTGAGAGATCGGGATCATCTGGAACGACCGGTTTCCTGGAGCGCCGCGCCGATTCGGGACGCGCAGGATAAAACACTGGGGGCCGTTCTGGTTCTGCGGGATGAAACGGAGAAGGAACGACTGGAGGAGCGGTTGCGTCATGCGCAGAAGATGGAGTCCCTCGGGCGGTTGGCCGGTGGGATCGCCCATGACTTCAACAACCTGCTCAGCCCTATCCTGGCGGCTTCTGAGTTGATTCAATTGGGCTGTGACACACCGGAGGAACTGTGTCATCATGCCAGTCTGATCCAGCAGTCGGCCGAACGCGCTGCGGGCCTGACGCGGCAGATGTTGTCGTTTTCCCGCAAAGAACAGACGGTGTCGGGCCGGATTGATATTCATAAGGTGATTGATGAGTCCATCGGGATGCTCAAGCACACCATTGATCGGAAGATTGAGATTTTCACCCACTTTCAGTCGGCCGCGCCCTTTATGATGGGGGACGCCACGATGCTTCAAAACGCCATCCTCAATCTGGCCATCAACGCCCGTGACGCCATGCCTGACGGTGGGCGTCTGACCTTCTCGACCAAGACCGTTCAGTTGAAGGCCGATGATCCTCAACTCCAGTCGGAATCGCTCCTTCCCGGCCCCTACCTGGAAATCCAGATCAAGGATACCGGCATGGGGATGGACAGTGAGACGCTTCAGCATATTTTTGAACCGTTTTTCACGACCAAAGCGCGAACGAAGGGAACCGGATTAGGTATGGCCACGGCCTACAGCACCATTACCCGGCACCAGGGCGCCATCCACGTAGCCAGTACGGTCAATCAGGGGACGACGATATCCATCATCGTGCCCCAGTGTTCCAGTGACGCCAGCCCGTCAACCCTCACGGCCACCATGGTCCACGGACAAGGACGGATTCTTGTCGTGGATGATGAGGATTGGATTCGTCATCTGCTCGAAAATGCTCTGACCAAACTGGGCTATACCGTTTCCACTGCGGCCAATGGCAAGGAGGCCGTTGCGTTCTACCAAAATTGCGCTGACGAAATCGATCTGGTGATTCTGGACTATATGATGCCGAAAATGAATGGCCGTGAGACCCTTGCGTTTTTTCACCGCGAAGCCCCCAACCTGCCGGTTTTGTTCTGTTCCGGATTCAGCGCCGGTATTCATAAGGAACAACTGATCGAGGAAGGGGCCGTGGGGTTTGTGGAAAAGCCATTCCAGATTGCGGCTTTTTCGAAAACAATCGCCGAGATTCTTTCAGAAAAATAAGCGCGTCCCACGGCGGCGCGAAAAAAGCAGAGGACGACACGCGTGTTTGTGGCCATCATTCAAATGAATATCGCTTGGGAAGATCCGGCGCATAATTTAGCGCAGGCGGAGATCCTGGTGGCCCAGGCCGCCTCCCATGGGGCCCGCCTCGTTTGTCTGCCTGAACTGTTCGCCACGGGTGTGACTCTCAACACCGAGACCTTCGCTTCGGCTTATGATGGGCCCATTCCCAAGGCCCTCTCAAAAATGGCGCGTGACCACGGTGTCTATTTGCTGGGCGCCTATATCCGGGAGGCCCATGGGGGCCTGCCTTTCAATTGCGCCATTCTGTTTGCGCCGGACGGAAAACCGGTGGCCGAGTATCGTAAGAATCATGTGTTTTCATACGCGGATGAGCACACGGCCTATGCCAATGGCTCCGGATTGGCGCTCGCTCCGGTGGATGCGATTCCCGCGTCCTTTTTTATCTGTTACGATTTACGATTTCCCGATATTTTTCGCATCGCCGTCCATCGGGGCGCCCAACTGCTGATTGTACAGGCCAACTGGCCTCGTCCCCGACAGGCCATCTGGCAAACCCTCCTTCGCGCGCGGGCCATTGAAAATCAGAGTTATGTGATCGGTGTCAATCGCGTCGGCTCCGATCCGAAACATTCCTATTTCGGCGGTTCCCTGGTGATTGATCCGGAAGGGGCGATCCTGGCCAAAGCCGGCGATCAGCCTGCCGTTCTCATTGCGGAACTGGATCCCGATCTTCCGACGCGGGTGCGCGCCCGGTTCCCGGCCCTTCAGGACCGGCGGGAGGGGTACTATGATCAATTGCGGCATCCCAGTGTGATCCTCGCCCCCAAGCCGTCCCAACAAGGATAGCCACATGGAACGGTGTCTGACGTCGGCGCCCACTGGGCATATTCTGACCCATACGGGCGTCTGGTCCCATGATGGCGAGTGGATCGTTTACGATGTGCGGTCCGATTCGGCGGGCGAGCGATTTGACGGGGATCGCATTGAAGCCGTTCATGTCGAAACCGGCGACATCCGTGTGGTCTATGCGTCGAGGCATGGCGCGTGTTGTGGCGTGGTCACATGTAGTCCCGTCGATGACCGCGTCGTGTTTATTCATGGTCCTGAAAATCCGACGACCGACTGGTCTTATGCGGCCTGGCATCGGCGTGGCGTGGTGGTTCACCTGCGCTCCGGACGGGCAGAGACACTGGATGCCCGGGACCTGGTTCCTCCTTTCACGCCCGGCGCTTTGCGGGGCGGAACGCATGTGCATGTGTTCTCCGGCGATGGCCAATGGGTGAGTTTCACCTATGAAGATCATCTGTTGGCGCGGACGGATGAGGAAACGATGGAACGGCATATCAATCTGCGCAATGTGGGCGTTTGCCTTCCCGGCGCCGTGCGCGTTCCCTCAACCCATCCCCGCAATCATGACGGAACCCATTTCGCGTTTCTGGTCACCCGGACCACGGCCCATCCACTGCCCGGCTCGGATGAAATCCGTCGGGCCTTCAGCGACGCGTGGGTCGGGATAAACGGCTATATTGACCCGGCTGGGAATCGCATCCCCCGCGCCATTGCCTTTCAGGGTGACGTCCTTTCAGCCACTGGCGCCGCCATGAGTGAACTCTTTATCGTCGATATTCCCGAGACCGTCACATCCGATGACGAAGCGCTTTTGGCCGGGACGGAGACCACGCGTCCCGAACCGCCTCGTGCCTGTCGCCAGCGTCGGCTGACGTTCACGGCCCATCGCCGCTATCCCGGGCTTCAGGGACCGCGGCATTGGGCGCGCAGTTCGGCGGATGGCTCCCGTATTGCCTTCCTGATGCGCGACGATTCGGGGCGGGTTCAAATCTGGACTGTCTCTCCCACGGGGGGCGATCCCATGCAAGTGACGGACCTGCCGTTTTCCGTCCAGTCGGCCTTTTCCTGGAGTCCCGATGGTCGTTCCATTGCGTTTATTGGCGCCGATCGGGTGTGTGTGGTCGATGTCCGGTCCGGCGATGTTCGGTTTCTGACGGCGCCGGATTCCGCTCTGGCCCCCCCTCGGCCCGAGGCGTGTGTCTTTTCGCCGGATGGGCGACATGTGGCCTATGTCCGGCCCGTCGTCAGCCCTCAGGGGATCTTCAACCAACTATTCATGGTGGAAGATCCCGGGACATGAGGCAGACGGAGAAAAGGCCCTTTCTTCAAATCCCCCCAATGAACACTGCGGGTCAACGATCGAAGATTTGTGGGAATAAAGAAATCCCCTTTTTTCGACTCGGTGTCCTCAATGTTTCTGATCTGAAAAAAATCACCGCAGAGGGGGCGCAGAGATCGTTGCCCTTGGGGCTGTTTGAACGACATTGAATCGGGATTTATTTTTTTCCGAGAGCCTTATTTGTTTCCGCCAGCCTGAGATGAAGGCCTTCCTTAAATACGAAGGGCGAGAGGGAGCGCCTCTCGCCCTTCAGGGAGCAATCGTTCCGTCCGATCGTGTTCCCGTTACGGCGTAAACGGTCGTTCACTGGCCCTTCGGATGGGCGGCGTGGCGTTCACTTCCCAATCGGCGATTTCCTGACGCAGCACCTCAATGGCTTTGTCGAGTTGGGTGTCAATGCCTTGCGGGCGTTCGCCCGGCAGGGGTTCGACGATGTAGTCGGGGATGACGCCGTTCTTTTCCATGTCCTCGCCATCTCCAATGGTGAAGCAACCGGTCCCCGGCACGCGCAGACTGCCCAGGCCCATAATATCTGTGGAGCCGGTGGCGATGACGGCGCCGTGGGTTCTCATGCCCACGAGTTTGCCGCGGCGCAGATATTTGACGGCGTGACTGAAGATTTCCGCATTGCTGCCGCTCCGTTCGTTGCAGAGAACCACGATGGGCTTATGCCATACGGGGGAGGTCCGCACGTGCCAGTTGTCCCC
>JADFCT010000075.1 GCA_017161665.1 Candidatus Sumerlaeota bacterium | reverse complement strand
AAGCCATAGGGTCAACAGCGTGGAGGTCACCAGACCGCCCATGACAGCCACGGCCATGGGGCGCCGGAGTTCCACACCCGCGCCGAAGCCCAAGGCCAGTGGCGCCAGAGCCAGGATCGTGGTCAGAGATGTCATCAGAATGGGGCGGAGCCGCTGACTGCCCGCCCGGACGACGGCCTCGAAAACGGGAACTTTATTCACCTGCCCGTCCGTGTCCACGGCCGATTCGTCGTCGCCCCCTTCGCGAATCTGCCGAATGCGATCCAGCAAAACAATGGCGTCATTGACAACAATACCCGTGAGCATGACCACACCAATGAGGCCCATCAGGTTGAGTTCCAGATGGGTATAACGAAAGGCCGCCACCACGCCCGTCAAGGCCATGGGGACGGACAACATGATCGTGAAGGGATGGATGACGGATTCGAGGATCGAAGCGACAACCATGTAAACGAGAACGATGGCGATAACCAACGCAAAGAGGAGCCGGTCGAAGGATTCGCGGCGCTGGATCTCTTCTCCGCTGAAATTCCAGTGAGCGCCCGGCGGCCATGCCATGGCATCCAGCGCTTCCCCGACGCGCCCGATGGCCTGGGAATAATCGATGCCGCTCAGGTCGGCCATGACCAGCAGTGTCCGTTCCTGATTGACGCGCATGATGTCACGAATGTCTCGTTCCCAACGCAGATCCACCAGATCCCGCAGTTTTTCGCGTTGGCCGGTGGAAGAGACAATATCCAGATTCATCAATCCTTCCAGGCCCTCGCGCTCCGCCTGTTCGTTTTTAACCAGGATGCGCATCTCACCCTGACGCAGTTTGACCAGTTCGGATTTTTCTCCCTGAAGGTAAGCTTTGATTTGATTGGCCAGTTCTTCAATTTTTAGAGAACTGCGAATCATGGCGTCGGGATCGGGTCGAAGGATACAGGCTTCTTCGCCCAGAATCAGGTTCGTCCGCACATTATCGAGCCCCGGCAGGTCGGTCAGCGTTTGGGCGGCGCGGATGGCGGCTTCTCGCATTTCCGGCAATTCTTCGGCGTGCGTCTCGACCACGATGTCGCCGCGATTCTTGCCGAGAATTTGCTGCAAGTCCTGGCTGCGCGATTCAAAGTCGCACTCAAGCGCGGGAATTCGGTCCGTTTCGGCGCGCAAGAGATTAATGATATCATGGGTCGATACCGAATCGGCCACATCCGGATTCAGAATAATGTCCATCCGCGCTGTATGGGGGCCTTCGATGCGCTCGCTCGCCTCGCCCATACTGCCGGATTCCACGCCGACGCTGGTGGTGATGGATCGGATGATAATCAGTCGGTCCAACGTTTGGATCAGGCGCTTCCGATAGCGCTCCCAGGCGTTTTGGCTGAAGGGATTGAGATCGGACAGCGACTTGTCGATGATGAGCGATCGCGTGGGGTCGCCGGCGCCGGCCGCGCGGTCGGCTTCCTCCTCGGCCATGGCCAGCAGTTTGTCCAGTCCCAGGGTGGCATCCGTCATAAAGATCGTATTCTTGAGGGAGCGGATCATGTCCGGATCAACGGAGCGGCGGCTTCCTTGGGACGCGGTGGGAGAGGATATGGCCGCCTCAAGGCGCCCCAGGGCCACGTCGGCGTTCATAAAGAACTGCCGCGCGTCGCGCGAAATGCGCCAGCCTTCGTAAGCCTGAAGCAGTTCCCCCAAACCTTCATGGCGCCAGCGCAGGCGAAGCAGCTTCGCCTCCAGACGGTCCGTGATCTGTTTCGTCCGCTCCAGCGGCGTACCCTGTGGCAATTCCAGCGTCATGGTGATCTGACCGTTTGCCGATTCGGGAAAGAAGCGGCTTGGGATTTTTTGTCCTTCCTCCCAGCTCAGCCACAGGAGGAGCACAAAAAGAAACGGAACGAGCCAGCGACCGCGCAGGGAGGCTGCCAAAAAGGTTTCATACCCCCGGCGCCCCCATCCCGTGCGGGCCGCCCGGGCCGGAGCCATTCGCGCGGCCAGCATGGGAATCAGGATCAGCGCCACCAGGAGCGAGACGACCAGCGTATAGACGACCGTCATGGCCTGATCTTTAAACAGAATGCCGGCAATGCCGTGGACATATACGAGCGGAACAAAAACGACGACAGTGGTCAGCGTGGACGCGGTAATGGCCGCAGCCACCTCGCGGGTTCCCATAACGGCCGCCTCGACGGGATCCAGCGGCGGATCGTCCGGGGATTGGGGCGTCCGACGTCGAAAGATATTTTCGACGACGACGATGGCGTTATCCACCAGCATCCCCGCCCCCAGCGCCAGTCCCCCAAGGGTCATCACATTGAGCGACAGCCCCTGGAGTTGCATCAGACAAAAGGTTCCAATGATCGAAATGGGAATCGCGACGCCCACGATGAGCGTGGCAAAGATATTGCGTAAAAAGAGCCAGAGCACGGCCATGGCCAGGACCATGCCGACCAGCGCATGGCGCACGACTTCATCAATGGCCATCTCGATTTCTTCCGAGCGATCGACGGCGATTTTGAGATCATACCCGCCCTGGCGGTTGAGGCGCGTCACCGCCTCGCGCACGCGCCGGGCCGTCAGGACAATGTTCGCTGACGGTTCGCGGTAGATATCCAATCCCACCGTATCGACACCATCCTGCCGCAATAACAATTCGTCTTTGGAGGGAGTCACGCGGATGGCGCCCAGATCCTTCAGTCGGATGGGGTGATTATCCAAAACCGTGACAACACATTGCCCCACATCGTTCACATCCGAGAAGCGACTCACAAATTTGAGTTGCATCTCCTCGTCGCCTTCGATCACCACACCGCCGGCTTGGGTGCTGCTGTAATTGCGGATGGCAGAGATGACCTGATCGGACGTCAGCGACAGCTGGGTCATGATGTCTTCATCCAACAGGATCTCCACCTCCTGTCGGCGGAGGCCGTTGGCCTTGACGTAGGCGACCCCTTTGATGGTTTCAAGTTTCGGTTTCAGGGAATTCTCCACAAAACTCGTGAGTCGGACCCGATCGACCTCCCCGCCGTCCGGTTCGGCGTTCAACCGATCTGTGGCATCGGGCACAAAAGCCAACGTCATGAAGGTGGCCGCGTTGGGATCGAAACGATAAATCTCAACGCTCTCGACATTTTCATTGTTTTCCAAAGTCCCCACGCTTTTTTTCACGTCGAGATAGGCAAACTCCATGTCCTGATCCCAGTGAAAATCCACATGAAGAACTATGCTGTTTTCGCGGGAAATACTGGTGACATTGGCCACACCCTTGATGGAGACCAGCTGCCGCTCAAAGTCCGTCGTCAGCCGGCGCTCCACTTCCTCGGGCGTCAGGCTCCGGGTGGAGACCAGAACCGTGACGCGCGGGGTCTCCAGGTCCGGAAAAAGATTCAAGGGAAGTTTGCGATAGGACAGGCCGCCCATCAGCACGATGGCCAGAAACAGCATGGCGACCTTGACCGGATTATTGACAAAATGCCTGAAATTCAATCGAGAATCCTCCTGAGCCTACTGGACCCATTTTTCCGTCTGGCTCAAACGTGTTTTCAGCCAGATGTACGCCAGGGCGATCAGCCCGACGACAAAGAGGCGGTTCAAAACCAGCACGAGCACATATTCGAAGTCGGTCAGCAACATAAAGCGCTCTTCATGAAAAGGATTGGTGAAGGGACGCATAGAATCCTTAAACCAGAAGAAATTCGCCACTTCCGTAAAACCACCGAACATCCACAACACGGCCGCGGTAATCAGTCCCGTGGGCAGGCCCCGCTTGACATACGACGCAATGGCGCACGTGGTGAGGGCCACCCCGATCCCACTGGTCTGGGCGAAGAGGAAATGAACCAGACTGTGGCTGACGGGGAGGGAGGCGAACCAGCACAGAGCGATGTGGAAAGGCAGGGATAAAAAGAAGACCCAGAAAAGACTGACCCGCAGTTTGAGCCAGATGAGGCGCCCTGTTTCCGGCACGCGCATGATCAGCAATTCAAAGGTGCGGTTCTCACGCTCCTGTTCCCATAAATTCATGTGCAGAACAATGGCCAGAATCCCGACCTGCACATAAAAAATAATGGAGGCTTCTGCTTCGGATAAGAACTTTTCTTCGACCACCTGGGCGACGACGATCCAGGTAAAGGCCACAAAAAGAGCCAGAACCAGCATCAGCACGGCGCGCGAAAAGATGAGACGCGTCTGAACCCGAAAACGATTGATCCGGTCAGCCCATCGCAGTGGGATTCTCTCTTCCGCAAAGTGATGGAACCGGCGCTTCAGCCACCCGGGGAGAATGCCGGCCATCTTCGGTTGGTCAGATGACTGCTTCAAGGGCGCCCTCTTCTTCCTCAATGACCTGGCGCTCGCGAATGAAATCCACATAGGCGTCTTCCAGATTGACCGGAGCGGACCGGGCGCCATCGGGTAGATCCAGGATCCCAGCGGGAACGATAAATCGTATGGTGACGTCCTCCAGTTCTTCCCGGAAAGCAATCACGTGATGCGCTTGGGCGAACGCGTCGAAGTCGCGGCGGGAACGCCGGACCTCGAACACCCGACCCTCCACGCGATTCATAAAATCAACCGGTCGCCCCGTGAATCGCTGAAGCCCGTTATAGAGAACCGTCATTTGACGACATGAAAATTCCACATCCTTCACGATATGCGTGGAAAGCAGAACAATGCTCTCTTGTCCCAGATCGAAAAGCATGTTACGAAAGGCCACCCGCTCGCTGGGATCGAGACCGGTGGTAGGCTCGTCAATCACAAGCAGTTTCGGCGAGTGGAGAAGGGCCTGGGCGATGGCTAAGCGCTGCTTCATGCCTCCCGAGAAGGTCTTGAGTTTCCGGCGAGCCTCAGCCGTCAGTCCGACGATTTCCAGAACCTCGCCGATTCGGCGACGCAGTGTGCGGCCATGCATACCGTGAAGCCCGCCCAGATAGGACAGCATCTGCCGGGCCTTGAGCTCGGGATAGAAACCATAGGTCTGGGGCAGGTATCCCAGCGCGCGACGAAAAAAAACGGGGGACGTCTGGATGTTGCGTTCTTGCCAGAGAACCTGTCCGCTACTGGGCATCAGATTGAGCGAAAGGATTTCGAGCAGCGTGGACTTGCCAGCGCCGTTGGGCCCCAACAGGCCGTAGACCCCGTCATCCAGTTCCCAATTGAATCCGCGCAGGGCTTGTTTCCCGTCCGGATAGGTTTTGCGCAAATCCTGTATCACCAGAGGCTTCATGACCGGCTAATCCGTTTCGTTGACTTCAATGATCTGGGGCGCGACCCGTTGACCGAGCGCCATTTCCGTTTCCATGGCGAGGAGCCAATCGCCCGCCTTCAGCCCCTCCACGATTTCCACGGCCCCCCGATAGGCAATCCCCGTCTGGACGGCGCTCTCGGCGATTTGATCATCCTGAACAATCTGTACAATTTTCCGTTCGCCCCGTTCGCGTATATATTTGGACGGGATAATAATAGCCCCTTCGCTCCGGTCCAGTTCGATCGCCGCCCGAACGAAGAGACCGGTGGTAAAGGACGGATCAACCGCGCTGAGACGAATCCAGACCTTGTAGGCGTGGGATTTGGTATCCTGGAGATGGGCAATTTCAGTCACCGTGCCCGGCACGGTGAGTTCCTTATGACTGATAATCGTGATTTGCGCATTCTGGCCCAGCCGAACCTTTGCTTTGTCCGAGCCGTTGACCTGACATTGCGCCAGGTAGGCGTCCTGCGAGATAATACCGAACAGATTGGTCCCCGTGCCGACAAGGGTGTCGTCGATAGCCATAATTTCTTCATTGAAAAAATCAGCGGCGTTTTTCTGCCCCGTCAGGTGACTGGACAAAACAACCATGCCACTCATGGGCGCTTTGATGGCCACCTTTTCGCGCTTACGCAGACTTTGCTGGAGCCGGTTTTTTTCCTGTTCCAGTGTGATGCGGTTGCGCTGAAGGTTAATCTTCGCCTGTTCCAGGTTCGTTTCGGCTTCCCGGACCTTGATCTCCGTGAGAAGCCCCTTGGCCAACATCTCTCGGTCGTATTCCAGATCCTTTTCGCTCTGTGACAAGATGCGCTCGTCCAGCTGCAACGAAGCGCTGGTGATGTCGATCTGTTGCAACTGATTCTTGATTTCGTCCTCAATATCGCGGTCGTCGATTTTGGCGATCATCTCATCCTTTTCCACAAGATCCCCCACTTTGATGGGACGCAGAAACGTGATGCGTCCATCCATCAGGGGTTTCACAATCACCGATTTCCGCGGCACAAGCGTCCCTTTGACGGACAATTCGTCGATGATCGTTCCCGTGGTCACTTCGATGACGGGCGCCTCAAGAGTTCCCTGGATCCCACGCATGGACTCGATCTGTTTGCGCAGGGAATAGTCGCCTTCCGGTTTGTCCTCGTTGAAGGAAGTGAGCGAAGGGCGGTCGTCACACGCCGTCAGGGCGATGAAAACACTCAGGAGGATTCCAAACGCCCATGTCTTTTGCTGTCGATTCATTTGTCTATTCCTCCCGCCCGTCGGCCACGTCAAGGACGATGGGGGATTCGTTCGTATCCATCGCTGTCTCATCCGCGTCTGGCGGCATGTCTCCGTTATAGATTTTGGAAGCCTCGGCGCCCACATCGGCGATATCGGTCAATCCCTGCGGATCAATCTCCAGCCGCTCAATGGCGTTCCAAAATTCCATGCGCTGGATGGTGTTTTGAACCAGGGCGTTGGTCAGGGCGTTTTCCGCATCCAACAGATCTTCTTGGGCTTCGATAAGATCACGGGCCACCGCCAACCCCCGTTCCACATTGATGCGGGCCAGTTCCACCTGGGTCGTCGCCAGGCTGACACTTTCGATCTGAATACGATAGTTCTGCCGCGACTCTTCCAGTCCGCGCCACGCTTCGCGCACCTCCAGGGCCAGTTGATCCCGAAACGCCTCAACGGTCCGTTCGGCCCGGTCCATCAGTATTTGCGAGCGCCGATAGTCATTCCGGCGTGGCGTCCAGTCAAAAGGCAGATTCCACCGAATGGCCGCCTCGCGCGTGGTGTTGTCCTTGAAATCGAGTTTGTAGCGCGCGCGGTCATCATCGCGCCAGGTCGAATAGTTATACTCCACGTCCAGAGTGGGGAGAATGTTGCGCAGGGCGATCTCCGAACCGCGTTTCGCGTCTTCGAGGTTATCCGCCAGCGTGAGTAAATCCAGCCGACGCTCCAGGGCGATCCGGACGGCTTCCGCCATGGTCATGTCCGGCAGGACCAGCCCGCGCGCGGCGACGGTGGACAGTTCGTCCGGATCGGGCGCAATGTCCAGATCAATGGGAATGCCCAGAAAGATCTTAAACGTATCGAGCTGGGCCTGATAATTCTTACGAACCGTGCTGAGGTTCGCCTCACTTTGCAACATGCTCTGCTTCGCTTGATTGACGGCCAGAACGGAACCGTCCTTTCGCTTGAGCATCTGGGTGAGCTGATAGTGTGTATTGACGGTATTGCGATAATTGCGTTCCGCGTTCCGAACCTGATCCTGGTTGCTCAACAGATTAAAATATCGGTTGGCGGCGTCAATAATGAACCCCTGCTGGTAGCGACGGAATTGGCGCACGGCGTAGATCATGTCCCGTTCCGCCTGACGCAGGCTCTCGCGCGCCACCAGCGGACCGGCCCCGCGCAACAACGGCTGGACTAGAGACAAGTTAAACCGGTTCGTCGCCTGATCGCTGACGTCGCTCGTAAAGGAATGGGTGAAACTGTGCGCAAAATTCATCGAGACCCTGGCCCCTGTCCACAGGGTCTTGGTGACACTGGCCGTCAACCCGCGAGAACCGATCCGTTCGACCACACGGACTTCGTTGACTTCCGACTCGCCGCCGGGAAAGGTTGGAGGCGCCACCTGCTCAACTTCCTGCTCATCCCGTGTCCGCGTAAAATCCCCCGACATATCGAAGAGCGGATTGAAATCCCGCCGCGTTTCGGTCAGGCTGAGCGCCTGTTGATAGAGGGATTCGCGTTCGCCCTTGTAGTCGCGATTGTTCGACACGGCGATGGCCAGGGCATCGGCCAGCGTCAAAATATATTCCGCCCCCGTGGTCGAATTCTCGTCGGCCAGCGCGGCGGCGTGGTCCAACAGGAGGGAAGCCGTCGTCTCGCCCGTGTCCGATATGTCGAACAAACTCGCCCCCCCCAACACGTCCGTCTGTTTGGAGGCGATGATCTTGTACGCCGCCTTGTCGGCCCGCTTTTCGGCAAATGAGCCCAGCCAGGCGCAGGAAGTCAGCGTCAAACAGAGAATGGAAACCAGACCGCCCCAAAGCACGGCGGGGATGGATACGACAGGCCGCAAACCTCGCATACCGGCAATTCCCTTCATCAATCCGAATGACATTGTCACAATACTACGTGTCACTGGTATTTTTTTGAATTATGAGTTTGAAAGCCCTTTCGGTTCAACCCATCCTTTCGCCCCTGCCTTCGAGCAAGGAGGAAAGGTTGGGCGAGGGGACCCACAAAGGAACCGCTTCGGGGGCTTTCTTTCACTGGACGCGAAAAAGAGTCGAGGTGTTACAAAAAAGACACCGGGGGGGGCAGAGGCGCGAAGCAGACGCTCCCCAGTGGTTGATCGAAATCGGAGAGATTCCCCGTTGGGGCCTTCATTGGTCTTGCCAGACATCGGGGCCATCCCTTAGCCTTTCAAAAGGGTTAAGACGCCTTTCGAAAAAAGGATTTTGCCATGTTTGGAAAGAAAACCGATTCCAATGGGTTCGACTCCCTGAGGCGGCGTCTGGACGCCATGTGCGCTCCCGCAGTGTTATACCAGGCGGAAGAAAAAGGCGTTGTCCGCTGTCTGGCCTGCGGGCGCCGGTGCCACATCGCGCCCGGCCAGCGGGGCGTCTGTCAGATGCGCTTCAATTCGCCAGACCCGGAAGCCCCCGAAACCGGCCGCCTCATGGCCCCCAGCGGCTACACGGCGGGCCTGGCTGTCGATCCCGTCGAGAAGAAACCCCTGTTCCATGTTCTTCCCGGATCGGACGCCCTGTCCTATGGAATGCTGGGCTGTAACTTTCACTGTGATTTCTGCCAGAACTGGCACACCTCCCAGGTCCTGCGCGCGAAGGACGCCGACCTGGACGGTCGCGGAACACAGTCCATCACGGCCGAGGAGATTGTCCATCTGGCCCTCCAACGGCGCGCGCCCATCATCGCCTCCACCTATAACGAACCCCTCATCACCTCGGAATGGTCCCACGAAATCATGACACGGGCCAAAGAACAGGGCATCCGAACCGCCTACATCTCCAACGGCTTCGCTTGCGAAGAGGTCATCGACTATCTGAAACCCGTGCTGGATATTTTCAAAGTGGACCTGAAGACCATGAATCCGGCCCACTACCAGGACGTGGGCGGGCGCCTGGAGCCGGTGCTGGAGACCATCCGGCGCGTATGGGCAGAGGGATTCTGGACGGAAATCGTGACGTTGGTGATTCCGGGCTTCAACGACTCAGACGGCGAACTGGCCGACATGGCGTCCTTCATCGCCGACGTCTCGCGGGACATCCCCTGGCACGTGACGGCCTTCCATCCCGCCTATAAGGGGACCACCGGCGAACGCCCCACCCGCGCCACAGACATCGCCCGGGCCATCGAGGCGGGCGTCAACGCCGGGCTGCGCTATGTCTATGCCGGCAATCTGCGCGGCGAACTGGCCGATCGGGAAAACACACGCTGTCCCGAATGCGAGACCACCCTCATCGAGCGACACGGATTCCTGGTCTCGAGAAACCGCCTCGACCCCGCGGGACACTGCCCCCAATGCGGACACACCATCCCGGGGATTTGGACCTGAGTTTGTCCACGACATTCGGTTCAAAAAGGGGACGGGAGACGACCTGTGCTCAGGACCAGCGCCTGGTCAGCCCAGGAGGGCGCCCCTTTTCCCGCCGACATGGCTTGACGCGCATTGGGCCGGGCCGTATGGTTCGCTCATACGATACACCCACTGGAGGTCACTCCGCAAACACGCATCGACGCGCGGGAGGAAAGCGTATGATTATCGAAGGCAAGCAGGAACGATTCGCCGGTGTGTTGCTCCATCCCACGTCATTGCCCGGCGTTAGCGGCATCGGCGACATGGGTTATCCGGCCCGTGAATTCATCGACTTTCTGGCGGGGGCCAAACAGAGCCTGTGGCAGATATGCCCCCTGGGGCCGACCGGATACGGCGACAGCCCCTATTCGGCGCTGTCGGCCTTTGCGGGCAATCCCCTGCTGATCAGTCTGGAGTTACTGATGGAGGACGGCCTCATGGATCACTCCGTTCTGGAGCGCTTTGAGCAGTGTCCGGACTATTATGTGGACTATGGGTTCGTGATCCCCACCAAGGTATCGATCCTGCGCGACATGGGCGCCATCTTCATGGAGCGGGCCAGCGAGTCTCTGATAAACGAACGGAATCAGTTCTGCGCCGACGAGGCGGACTGGCTGGAAGACTACACGCTGTTCATCACCATCAAAAACCAATGCGGCGGTTCCGAATGGACCGCCTGGGAACCGGACCTGGTGGCTCGCAAGCCCGAGGCGCTGGACCGGGCGCGGAAGGAAAACGCAGAGGCCATCGAGGTGGAAAAGACTATTCAGTTCCTTTTCTTCCGCCAATGGCGCGACATCAAAGCGCAGGCCAATGCGCGGGGCATCCATATCATCGGCGATGTGCCCATCTTCCTGGCCCACGACAGCGCCGACGTATGGGCCAATCAGGAACTGTTCTTTATGGACGAGACGGGGCGCCCCACCGTCATCGCCGGCGTGCCACCCGATTATTTCAGCGACACCGGCCAGCGCTGGGGCAACCCCATCTATCGCTGGCCCCGAATGGCCCAAGACGGATACGCTTGGTGGGTCCAGCGCATTCGCGCGATGCTGGACAAGGTTGATGTGATCCGCCTGGATCACTTCCGCGGATTCGAGGCCTATTGGGAAGTGCCGGCCGCGGAAGAAACCGCCATTAACGGGCGATGGGTCAAAGGACCCGGGGCGCCGTTATTTAAGGCGTTTCACGAGGCGCTCGGACACGTGCCGCTCATCGCCGAAGACCTGGGCCTCATCACCGCCAAAGTCCACGCCCTGCGCAAGGAACTCGGAATGCCCGGTATGAAAGTGTTGCAATTCGCCTTCGGCGAGGATCCCCATAACTTGTACCTCCCCCACAATGCGGTAACGGATTGCGTTGTCTATACCGGGACGCACGACAACGACACAACTCTGGGGTGGTATCAAAAACTTCCCGACAAAACAGCCGATCATGTCCGGCGCTATCTGTGGAGCGATGGCAAGACTATTCACATCGACCTGTTGCGTGCCGCTTGGATGAGCAGCGCCTGCATGGCCATTGCCCCCATGCAAGACATTCTGGGCCTGGACAGCGACGGACGGATGAACGCCCCGGGCGCGCCGGGGGGCAATTGGCAATGGCGCATGACGTGGGATCAGTTACACGCGGCCCAGGAATCGGCCCTGGGATACATGACCGAACTCTATGGGCGCGCCCTCCGGCCAGAAGAAGACGACGGCGAGATGGAAGCGCGCTTCAATCCCGATCTGGCAGCGGACGAGTAGGCGCTAAAAAAAGGCGCCCCCCTCCCAGCCACCCGGCAGGAACCAAAATTCTGGGGAGGGGCAGGCCATCAAGGCGCCGGCGCGATTGTTACAGCGAAGCAAG
>JADFCT010000074.1 GCA_017161665.1 Candidatus Sumerlaeota bacterium | reverse complement strand
GTCTTCGATGTGGGTTGTTTCCTGATAGTTGTTGAGTTCCAAGGCGCCGCCAGCTTTTTTGGACTGATTTGAGATGAAGTTACAACTTCTCATGTCCAAAGTTGAAGACTGTACGTTCAAAGCGCCGCCATTATTATCGGATTGATTGTCAATAAACGTAGAATCTTCCAAATTCAGGTTAACAAGTTCTGAGTATAGAGCGCCTCCATAGAATTTCGAATAGTTTTCCTGAAAAACACATTCCTCAATCTGTAAGGCGCCTGAAGTCACATAGACAGCGCCGCCAGCATTGGAACATGCGTTTTCACGAAAAACACATCGGGCGATATAGGAAGATTCGTCCAACAGGCGGGCAAACACGCCAGCGCCGTTTTGATCCGGGAGTTGATCGCCCGCCAGTTCGCCATCCGCCAACCCACCCGTGATGGTCAGTCCGTCCAGCGCGGTGTTTTGGATGGAATCCATAATGACGACATTATTGGCTGGACTGCCGTCGGGGCCGGCGTGGGAGCCGTCGAGGATGGTTTCGTTTGCCGTCCAGTCGCGTTGATCCAGCGTCGTTTCCGAGCCGGTGAATCCGCCGAAGAGGCGCACGTCGGATGGCAGAACCAGGGCTTCCTCATACACACCCGCAGCGATCCAGATGTCGCCGCCGTCGCTCGTCGCCGCATCGATGGCCTCGCCAATGGTGGAAAACGCCGTCGCCCACGCACGTCCGTCCGGCGAGGGAATTCCCGCAACACTTTCGTCCACATACCAGGTTTCAGCCGCTCCCGACAACCGAACGGTGAGAATCAGACAGGATACCATCAGCAGATAACGCATAACGACTCCTCCACAACCTATATATATATATACGTCTCTTTTAGTAAGTTCATTCGGAAGCCAGAAAAAGTCAACAGGAAAATCCAGAAGTTTGATTTTTCTTGCGATTGACTGCAAAGGGCTTGGAAGTGGCGCACGTTTTTCCCATAGCCGCGCCCGGTCACACGGCCGGTGGGATGCCCGCGCGATTTTCAGACACAATGCGTAAGAGATCACTTGCCGTTATTCCAAAAATGCCCTATCCTTAAAACAACAAACGATGGGAAAGGCGTGATTTTTCACAGCGTATTATTTGGCTTTTTTAGTGCGTCTCACAGCTGGGGGGATTCGACGTTCCGGCGCCGGAGGAGAATTTGACATGACCTTTGAAGGGCAAGCATCCAATCACGATTTGATCCTGTCGGCCAAAAATGGCGATATCAAGGCCTTTGAGGAGTTGGTCACGCGTCATTTTGGGATGGTCTATGCCGTGGCCTATGCGCGTTCCAGGCGCCGTGAGACAGCCGAGGACATTGCGCAGGAGGTTTTTCTACGCGCCTTCACCTGTCTGCCGCGCATTCAGTCTCCGGAACAATTCCCCAAATGGTTGATTCGGGTGACGCACAATCTGGCCAACGACTGGAAGCGCAAAGAGAAAGTCCGGAAACGACTGATCCCGGTCAAAAACAAGGACACGGACGAAGAAGAGGATGTGGTCAAGGAGTTGCCGGATCGAAAGAGCAAGGACGCTCGGGAGACCCTTTATGAGAAAGAACTCGACCGAGCTCTCAATCAAGCCATTTTCGCCTTGCCCATCAACCAGCGCGAAGTCGTGTTGCTGTACTATATCGAAGGGCTGAGTCAACAGAAGATCAGCGACTGCCTGGGCATTCATCAGACCACAGTCGGTCGGCTGTTGCATAAATCCCTCGAGGAAATGCGCATCCAGTTGGAGCCGCATTTCCGTGATACGCAGACATCGTTCCATTCCAGTTATCGCGCCGTGGCGCGGACGCTGGCGCGTATCGAGGGGAAATTGAACATATCCATGGGACCGAATCTGGATGCGGGACCCTCCCCAGCCATCCTGAATGATGACAATGCCAACTGGCTGGAAGGTCTGGCGTCCGCTGGCAGCGGTGTGGCCATTGCGCCGGTTCGGTTCTTCGATGGATTTCGGCGTTGGGCGGATCTCTTCAGCGCCGAAAACCAGCGAGCCCTGGTCAACACCTTCGCGTTGGTGGCGATTGTGATCATTGGCATGTCCATCGGCGGTCCCGAGCCGCTGCGGATGCCCGGCGCCGGTCCCGGCTATGGCGACAAAGGCCGTGTCCAATCCCAGAAATGGCTCTTCGATGGGACACCCAACGATGAACAGAAATCGGAGACCATCTCGGGCCAGCATGTCGATCTGATCCATATCTGGAACCGTTTCCGCTCCACGCAAGGCCGAGGGGGGGAATCTGCAGGAAGCCCGATATTTGAAGGCGCCCTATCGACCCTTGCCAAAGATACCGAGTTGCCGGCCGATACGCTGTTCTATATAATTGAAAGTAAGGAGGGCGGCGTGGCGGTGGTGGGCGTCCAGGTGGCGTCGTTATCGCCGGAGCGTCGCGTCCAACTGGAGGCCTACTGGGCCGGAACGACTTTTAACCAGACGGTGGCTTCCATCCGTTTCTACATCCACGTCAAGTCCATGACCCCGTTATTTGAAGACTATTGGGATCAAGAGGGACGCCGGCTGGCGCGGGTGGAATATGGAACGCGCCGGGCAATCGCCCCGGAAGGTCTCCCCCGATAAGCCGCGCAACCGTTTGACGGGAACATAAGGCCTGCGAAAAAAACACCCATTTTCCCATCCACGCTTTCCCCGAGTCACACAACGATTTGTGTGATTCGGGGATCGTGGTTTGTTGGGGGGTGTATTGATGAACTTTCGGTAGGCTATTCAAGCGATCAGGCTGATGGATGGGGAAAAACGAAGGGCAGATAGTCTGGAACGATCTGTTTCAGAATGTTCCGTATCGCATCCCCATCCGCTTGTTGGGCTGCCTGTTCCAGGTCCTCCAGGGCCGTCGTTAATCGGTCCCGATTGACCGATTCGGGCGCTGTGATGAAGATTTTTCCAAATTGGGTGGCCTTGAGGCTTTCATCAGCCGTCAATAATTCTTCGTGAATCTTTTCACCCGGACGCGGCCCAATTTCCACAATTTCAATATCCTTGCCCGGTTCAAATCCCGACAAGCTGATCAAATTCGTAATCAAATCCATGATCCGGATCGGTTCCCCCATATCCAGAACAAAGAGCCGTCCTTTTTGGG
Source organism: Candidatus Sumerlaeota bacterium (assembly GCA_017161665.1). Taxonomy (GTDB): domain Bacteria; phylum Sumerlaeota; class Sumerlaeia; order JADFCT01; family JADFCT01; genus JADFCT01. Next base: position 8,710 of record JADFCT010000074.1, on the reverse strand, counting down.
GATCCGTCGAATCCGTACCGGTTGCAGACACCAGCGCGCCCGCCTGGATCACCAGGTTGGCCGCTTCGGGAATGGTCATAAAAAAGCGTGTCATATCCCGATGGGTGATTGTCACCGGTCCGCCCTGTTCGATTTGACGTTTCAAGGTCGGCACAACCGAGCCGCGACTGCCCAAAACATTCCCGAAGCGCACGGCGGCGAACTCGGTGGGACTGGTTTCGGATTCGCTCCAGACGACCATTTCCGCCAGCCGCTTGGAAGCCCCCATGACGTTCGTGGGCTGAACGGCTTTGTCGGTGGAGATGAGGATAAAGCGCTCCGCGCCGGTTCGGGCCGCCGCTTGTGCGACAATCCGTGTGCCAAACACGTTGTTCTTGATTGCTTCCTCTGGATTCATTTCCATCAGGGGCACATGCTTGTGCGCAGCGGCATGGAACACGACCTGAGGATGATGGCGGTCGAAAACGGCGTTGATTTTATCCCGGTCCCGAGCGTCGGCAATGACCGTGAAAATGCGTCCGTCGCGCAGGTCGATGCTGGGCCGGGCGCTTAGTTCGAAAAGGCTGTTTTCGCCCCGACCGACCAGAACCACGCGCGCTGGCCCCAGTTCCAGGATCTGGGCCACGATTTCGGAGCCGATGGAGCCGCCGGCGCCGGTGACAAGCACACACCGATCGCGAATATAATTGAGCGATTCACTCAGCTGCATCCGTACCGGCTCGCGGCCCAGGACGTCCTCAATCATGACGGGGCGTATGGCGCTGATGGACACATGGCCGCTCATCACATTCGCCACAGAGGGGAGGGTTTTGACACGAGTGTCCAGGCTGCGACAGGTGTCGGCCACTTGCGCGATCTGCGCGCCAGACACATCCGACATGGCGACCACGACTTCCTCGATCCCATACTCGTCAATCACCCGGGGCAGCTGATCCAATCCGCCGAAAACGCTCAATCCATGGATCTTGGTTCCGGCCAGCGTCGCCTCTTCGCTCGGATCAATGAATCCAATCGGTTCATACCCGTCGCCGTCTTCCTGAAGCATGGCGCGCGCAACGGCTTCGCCGTTGGTCAATCCCACAATCAAGACATTGCGGTGTCCCCGTCGGCGAAACATGCTGAGAATAATGCGACGGGAGAAACGAAATCCGCCCACAAGAATAATAGTGAGCATCCAGTTAATGCCGATGACGGAATGGGGGATTATTAGAATGGAGCCGTTGTGTACTCGCCCGAAAGGCCATGCGCTTTCATTCAGTAAATGATGCTGATCGGCCCAGGCGCCGAGGACATTCAGTCCCAGCAGCGCGCCAGTAATCATCGAAACCGCCACAACGATGACGCGCAGTTCAATGATGCCGGCATAGCGCAGCAAGCCGCGATAGAGGGCAAAAACGTAAAACAGGGCCACCTGGCTGAGGACCACCCATGGCGCCAGATGGGCCAGCTGTTGAATATGGGCCGGGATCCAGCCTTTGTCTTCCAGGCCGCGTAAGGCGTAGGCCAGTGTCAACGCCACAGCCACCAGAACGGCGTCAATCAGCATCAGCGTCCATCGCGGGACACGCTGGAGCCAATATGAAAAGGAAATACGCCCCTTGGTGGCCATTCTTCGAATTTTACCCACGGTCTCAATCCTCCTCACCGACAGATCCCCGAGGATCCCGGGTCCAGCGCCACCAGGCTTTCCGAAAGGGGATGACGGATGCGTTCAGTCCGGCCAGCAGATATGACGATTTCTGGCGATCAATAACCCGACCGTGGCGCAACGCCGCGCAGAATGAGTCGGGATCCTCGAAAGGCGCCATTTCAACAAAGGCCCGTCCCAGTTCAAAACCCCAGTGAGAATCGCTCCCGGCGCCCTGCAGCAGTCCATGACCTTCCGCAAAGGAACGGGCGCGCTGGTCGTCCCGACGCAGGATGTTCCGGGCGTTCACGACCTCGACCACATCAAACCGCGAAGCCAGTTGCTCAATCGTCCGGCGGGCGAGGCGGGACGGAACCAATCGCGCAAAGGGGTGGGGGAGATACGCCAAGGCCCCCTGGTCATGCAGAATGTCCAAAACGGCCTCTGGCCTTTGGCCGGGCGCCACGCCGTTGCGCATGAAAAGACCGATGATTTCCCCGCGAGTCGTCGATATTTCCTGACCGCGAAAGACGCGCAGCCGCCCCTGAGCCGCTTCCTGGAGGGGCTCATATCCGGCCACCGTGTCGTGATCGGTCAGAAAAACGGCGTTCAATCCATTTTTTACCGCTTCCGTGACAAAGTCTTCAGGACGCAGAAAGGAGTCGGCGGAATAATGACTGTGACAGTGCATATCCACACGCCACAGTGGCGTGTCTGGCTGCTTCATGGACAATACCTGAAAAAATCAAATGGGGGCCTGCTTGACGGTTGCGCGAGAGAAGATCAATTGTCCAACAGCACTTCCCGGTTGCGGATCAGATACAGGCTGCCGGAACCAACGGACAGGATCACACACGCCACGCCTAAAACATACAACAGCCCATAGATGTAGTCGTCGATCGGTCCGGTTTGTTTGACGAGGGGTTCCCATTGCTTGAACCAGACGAGGAAATAACGGACAGACATCAGGAGCATGGATGCGATGATGGTTGTCATCTGAGTAACGGTTTTACTTTTGCCCCAGCGGTCCGCCTGAATAATGATCCCTTTTTCAGAAGCAATGGAGCGCAGGCCGGTGACCAGGAACTCGCGGAACAAAATGATAATGACCATCCATGCCGGCAGGATTTCTTTTTCCACAAAGGCCACAAACACCGACGCGACCAGAAGTTTGTCCGCCAAGGGATCCATCAGACGCCCAAAATTGGTTACTAAATTCAATCGGCGCGCCAGGATGCCGTCAATGGCGTCGGTCACCGCCGCGACAATAAACAACACCAGCGCCACAGTCCAACTGATCGCCATCAGCCCGTCACCAATCAGGTCCTCATCCAGAAGGATAAAGAACAGGATGAAAGGGATCAGGATAATTCGCGCCAGAGTGATTTTGTTCGGTAAATTCATGAGCGCCTTTGTGTGCACAATATTGACCATCCGCCATGCTATGCGTCGGTGGCCACATACTCCGTCCAAGTCCGTTCAGGTGTCAAGAGTCATTGCGCCTGTCTTCTGGCGCTTCCGGTTTTTCTGGGTAATGAGCCCGAATCCAAGCCAGCGCTTCATCGCGCTCGGACAAGTGACCGTTCATCTGCCGTTCGCTCACCGCGTTCAGGATTTCACGGAATCGGGGACCGGGCGTGAAGCCACATTCGATCAGGTCCGCGCCGGAGACGAGGGGGGGAGGGATGATGGAGGGCGCCTCCGTCTGGAATTCCAAGTGTTTATCGTGACAATACTGCCAGTTCTCCAAACAGCCGTTGCTGGCCAGGGCGTCGGCCCGATGGAGCGCCAGGTCTTCCGCAAACGAAGGCGCGGCCACAAAGCGGCGGAGGGTGGACGGTTTCATGTCCTTGACATTGAAAAACCGCATGTGACGGGAAACCAGAGCGACGACACGGAGGCGCCAACTGTTCGGGAATCGCAGACGGCGGCAAATGAGGTCGGCCAGTTCCGCTCCTTCTTTATCATGGCCGTAGAAGTGAATTCGATCCGGGCCGATGCTGAAGGTGGGGGGCTTTCCGACATCGTGCAACAGCGTCCCCATGGCCAGAGTGGGGGTGGGGGATTCCAACCGGTCCAGCGCCAGGGCTGTGTGGATAAAGACATCCCCCTCGGGATGATACTCCTGTGGTTGTCCCACGCCGCGCATGGCTTCCACTTCGGGGAGTATCCGGGCGAGAAGTCCACTTTCAGAGAGACGATGCAGTCCGCGGCCAGGATGGGGGCCGGTGAGAATGGCCAGGAGTTCATCGCGAATCCGTTCGGCGCTGACGGCGCCAATCAATGCGCACTGTGCGCAAAGAGCCTCCCAGGTGGCCGCCTCAATTTCGAAATCCAGCCGGGCGCTGAACCGTATTGCCCGCATCATGCGCAGGGCGTCTTCCTCGAAGCGAAGCCAGGGATCGCCGATTGCTCGTAAACAACGTCTCTCCAAATCGTTGCGCCCGTTAACCGGATCAACCAATTGGTCGGAGATGGGATCATAGTACAGCGCATTGATTGTAAAATCGCGACGGCCGGCGTCCTGGCTCAATGTCCCAAAACTCACCGAAGACGGCCGCCGATGGTCAATATAAACTCCATCGCGGCGAAAGGTGGCCACTTCAAATGCGGCCCCATCCTCCACAACCAGAACCACTCCAAAATGCGCGCCCACAAGATCCGTGTGGCGAAACAAAGGCCGAATGGCTTCGGGGGGCGCCGAAGTCGCGATGTCATAATCCTTCGGCGCCCGCCCCATAAGCCGGTCACGTACGCATCCCCCCACCCAGTATGCCTCAAATCCCGCCTGCTGAATGCGCGCAACGATCCGGTGAGCCGTGTGGGTCAGCCCCTGAGTCGTTATTTCATGAGTCGTCGCCCTCACAACGCTCCCTTTCCTGTTGTTGAAGGGCCCGGCAGATTTGAAGCGCGTCTTCACGGGTCCATGTCATGGGAAAGGTGGCGCATTGCTTGGGTTTGACCGCATGAATCCGGCACCCCTCCGAAGTCAGAAAAATGCAGGACATGGCCGCATCATCCTGATCCTGCAAAGCTGTCTTACTCAAGCTGGGGACTTGGCGGGTGAATTGTTCCAAAAAATCGTCCCGCGTAAGCTTGAGGTAGTCGGCGATGCGGTCGATTTCGTCATAGGTGAGCCAAATGTGGCCTTCGCCTTGACAGCAGGTTCCACAGCGCAGACAGGTGAAGTCGCCTTTGGCAAAAACGGCGCTGGATGTGGGGGTTGAACTGGATGCTTCGCTTTGATGGGAATCCATCGTGATTGTCTCCGAAAAGAACAAATATAAATTCCAAAACGACGCCCATATATTGAGCGTCATACTATGGATTATACGCATAAGAGCGTCGCAGAGCAAGCCCCAGAAATCGGAGGGATTCTTTTCCTCCACACCCCAGCCACCGTTCCATGCCCCTTCGGGAAGGAGTTCCTCATGTCCATATAAATGGATACAACAAATGATGAAAATGACGACGAGGCGTGGCGCGGTGGAATCTTTTTAAACGCCAAGGCGCAAAGACACGATGACGCAAAGCACAATGGGGTGTGGCGCCGCTGTCTCATCTCAGGCCCGCGCCCCAGGATTCGAACATCAGCAAAGCCCCGAAGGCGCAACGACGCAAGGCGCCCTTGGGCGTGGCGCAGCCTCCATATAAGGCCCACGCCCCAGAAGCCAAACATCCGCCAAGCCCCGATAGGGGTGGCACATAATAGCCCAGGGTGGAGCGACCGATAGGGAGCGGAGCCCTGGGTTAGAGAATAGGCGACTGAGGCGCCGGCGCGATTTTTGCCGCGCAGCGCGCAAAAAGCGTGACGGCGCCGACGGCCATTCGCCAGCGAATCCAAATGTTCGAACAAGTCATAACACGGGCGGCGGAACCTTTCGATTCCGCCGCCCGTGAGTGTCCCTTCGTTGTGTGCGCCGTGGCGTCAACTTCCATACGCGTAGGTCTGGAAGAAGATTTTGATGTCCTTGACGCCTTCGCCATTGCGTTCGCCATCCACTAAGGCGCCGTCAATGAAGCGGGCCAGGCCCTCTTCACGGTCGGCATTCAGTGTGCCGGCTGGGATGATCAGGTACCAGCGCGTGTTCCAAACCGAACGGCCAATGAGCCGCGAGTTGGAAATCGTCTCGGCTTCATTGAAACTGCCACTGTCGTGATAAGCCCGGAACGAGCCGAAACGGCGGAGCTTCGCATAGTCGTCAATGACGGAATCATGGATGGGGATCCAGTCGGGATCGGACAGGTTCGCCCCGCTCAGGGGGAATGGTACCGGTAGCACTTGATCCAGTATCTTCCACTGTCGAATTTCAGCCAGCCCATTCTCCGTCGGCGAGCGCATGATGTCGTCACCCACGGGGATCAGGTATATACGCGGCGTGTTGGACATACCGCCACCAGCCAAATTGTTGTAGTTGGTGAACCAGACACCAACGGAACGTATCTTCGTTGTAAAGTGCGATGACGAATAGAAACTGTCGCCGCCGCCCACGGGCCAACCGAAGAAATTCACGCCGAAATTGATATTGGTCGAGAAGGGAATGACAATCCCCGGCTCGACAGCCAGGTGTGGCTGGAAGATGTTGCAGTATCGATTGAACTCGGGAACATCGAAGAGATTCTCCACCACCGAACGGCGCAACGTCTCGCGCCAAGTCGCGTCGCCATCGTCCGCGCCCAGAATGCGGAACAACTCTTGGCGGAGCGAGAACCGGTTTGTTTCGGTTTGAGGATTGTTGAAGTTCAACTGACTCTTGAGGACCAGCGTCCAGTTCTGATTCATCCGCGCCATCGCGTCGGCCAGCCCCGGGTCGCCCTGGCTGCTTGCGGTTTGCGGCACGCCGTCCTGAATCAGGCCGATGGCCCTGGAGCGAACAATGTCCGTCAGGAAGGCCTGTCCGGCGCCGCTTTCGCCGGCCAAAAGGTTGGTCTCAAAGTCGTAGGCCTTGGCGGCAAGGAATACATACCGGGCCGCCATGTCAAACTGGGCCCGATATTTCTGGAGCGCGTCGTTGCGGAAGATCCGGAAAGCCATGTCTTTGTATCGCATTTCCTGGACGTCCGCTGCCGTGTTCTGACGGAAGCGCAACCGCTCTTCGAGCAACCGCTGGCCGCGGGCCAGAATCGTCAGATAACTGCGTTGGGTTTGTTGCAGGGCTTCTGTCAGAGCATACAGCTCGAGACGCTTGCCCGCTTCCTGACGCACGACGCGCTGCAACTGCTCGATTTCGTATTTTATCGGCAGATCGTCACGCAGCGTTTCCAGTTTGAGACTTGTTTCGGCTTGCGCCACCTGCTTGGCGTTCTGGTGTTCAATGATCGCCTTTTCCGCATCATTGGCTCGATTCAATAAATCCTCGGCAATGAAGTTCTGCGCGTATTTCAACGCCGCTCGCGCTATTGATGTCAGGTCGAATGAGAATCCGGCGATCTTTGGAATTGCCTCGACGGAGGCGTCCGCCAGCCATTGGGCCGTTTTTACGGCCGTCATGAAGTCCCAACGCTTTTCCTTGGCGCCGGCGATCTTTCGGTCCAGCGTCTCCAGCGTCTGATCCAATTCGTTGATCAATCGAATTTCTTCGGCGTCCAAGTCATACTGCATCTTGATGAGGTATGCCCGGCCTTCGATGTCCCCAATCAAGGCGTCGTATTCCTCCACGCCCTGTTGGAGGCGCAGCCGGGCCTGGAGTAATTCGCTGATGGCCACTTGGATTTCGCCTGTCGCGCGCCGCTGTCCGGACCAGTTCCGGGGTTTGACCAGGCCGAAACCATGTTCCGACATGTGGAAAAACACTTCCTCATGTTCCACGTTACTGACGGTTCCGTCGCTGGAAATGCTGTATTCGGTGGGTTCAATGAGAACATGCTGGGACGTCGCATAGGTTCGATTGAATCCAAAATCCACCGGATCAATATACATGAAGTGGTACAGATCCGGCCCATCATAACCTGACGGGTAGGCGCCGGTCGGCCCGATATCGTCGGCATACGGATAGCCAAAAATTTCAATCATACGATTGCGCAGGTCGATTTCCCGTTCCTGAACATCGCGTTCGAACTGTGAAAGTGTGTCGGACTGACGGCGGAGCATCTGTGTCGAGTCGTTGGCGTGGACAAACACATTGTTGGCATTATTCAATGCCTGAACCGCCCGATCATAGACTTGCTCGAAATGCGTTTTCCCGCTGTCAATCAGACTCGGATCCAGATCAAAGGGGACGACATTCTTTGCCAGCCCGAGGGGGTTGAGCCCGGCGTCCGCGTTATCCACCTGGCTTTGGATTTCCTGGAAGGCCGTGACCAGTTCACGCAACTCGACGACGGTCGTGCGATCCACCTTCTGAATGCCCGTGTTCGTCGTGTCGTTGTCATGGAGCAGGGCGTTGCCAACGACCCAATCGATCAAGGCCCCTTGGCCGGCCCGACTGCTCCACTCGGCCAGTCCCCAGGCCCGTTCCGCGTTGGAGTCCTTATAGCCTTGCCACTGGCCCTCCGGATCTTCAACGTAGTGAGCCCGATAGGTCAGATTGACAATCTCGCTCCCTGTCCGCGCCTTGGCAGCCGCGGCTTTGGCGAATTTGCGTTCGTCGAGGAAGTCCACCGTCACCGGGACGCCGCCAATCACAACGGCTTCCGAGCGAGGAATCCAAGTGAACTGTTCGTCGCGCAGGAGACGATAGTAGCCCTTGATTGCCTGGAGGTAATGCCCCCACGCGTCGCCATGACCCTGCGGATAGATCCGACGCGCGTCGACCTCGTCAATGGAACCGTCCACATTGCCCAGATCATCACTGATGTCGTAGTTCAACGCATAGGCCACCTCGCCGAATCCGCCGGCAAAGTTCCAAACAAGGCGATTATAGACCGGGTAATTCCGAACGCCCGGTGGAAGGGCATTGTCGCGCCCACGCAGCAAGGTCAGTTCCTCATCAATGAGTGACCCGGTCAGGTTCATAAAGGCGTGAATCGACGAAGCCGCCGCCAGATAGGTTTCATCGGGACCAAGACCGAAGCCGATGGTCGGATTGGCGGCATCGGCGAAGGCTTCGTTGCCCAACAGCATGTACAGATCGGAAATACGAC
>JADFCT010000073.1 GCA_017161665.1 Candidatus Sumerlaeota bacterium | reverse complement strand
CGGAATACCGTTTAGCCGCCTATTCCTTCGTGGCCAGCGTCAAAATCCAGCGGCCGTACAGGAAAATCATGAGGGCTGACACGACGCCGACGGCGGCGAAGATGTACCAGGTGAGGCCCACATTGTGCTGCGTATAGAGCAGCTGTGTCAGGGCCTCGGCGCTTTCGCCCGTGTGCTCGACGAGTTTCTGGAAGGCTTCGCCCACGGGCAGGGCCGCTTCGGTCACCTGGTCCTCCGTCAGGCCACGCTCAACCAACATTTCACGGGCGAAGACATCCTTGGAGGAAAACAGATGGTACAGATGGGGGCCCACTTTGCCCTCAATCGTCCAGCCGATCATGATCGGCGCCTGAGAAAAGCCGATCCACATGGCCTTTTTATCCGGGGGCGCGATGTTGCCCAGGAATTCGCTGAACTTCGGGCTGACCAGCATTTCCCCGATGCTGAAAATCACCATGGCCACGATGACCAGACCGACCGTCGCAACCAAACCGAACAGCGTCAGGGCGACGGTGATGAGCAGCGTGCCGACCAACATGCTGGTGGTGGCCCGCATCTTGGCGCTCAGGGCGGCGAAGAGGAAGCAGGTGATCATGATCATGAGGGAATTGATATTGACGATCCCCTCAGGCTCAATGGACTGGCCGTCATCGGTCATGCCCAGAAGGAAATGCCAGATCTTGCCCGTCGTCCCGTCGGGGCCGAAGAGGGCTGTCACCAGTTTTGACGTGTCCACCCAGTCATCCACATATTTGGGCAGAACGTCCCAGAGCATGGGGAACATGAACCAGAACACGGAAAAGATGATCAGATAGACCAGGAGATGGGGTTTCTTGAGTTCCCCGAACGATTCGAGAAGGAGGCTTTTCTGCGCGGCGCCGCTCTCCCGCAGCTGGCGCTGGCGCAGAATTCGCTCATCCTTGCCCGGCTCGCGATAGGTCAGCAGAAGCAGGAAGTTCAGGCAGATAAATCCCGCGTTCGTGTAAAAGACATACTTCCAGTCCATGTGCCGCATTTGCAGGGCAATGAGCGGGCCAATCCAGCCACCGATGTTGACGGTCTGATAAAAGAGCCCCCAGGCCATGGAACTGTTGCGCCGGTTGGTGGCTTTGATGAGCGTGCCCTGGATGCCGGGCTTGAACACGGCCGTTCCGAAAGCGAGGAACATGGCCCCGGCAAAGAATCCATAATAGGTCGGAAACCAGGCCATCAGCAGGTAGCCGAAGCATTTGAGACCGGTGGAGGCGAAAATGGTTTCCTTGTATCCATACCGGTCCGATAAGCCGCCGGTGAAGATGGGAACCATGGACTGCACCAGATTCCAGCTGAGCAGGAGCCAGCCAAAGGTGGCCATGGTCACGCCCAGCCCCCCCTCCGACGCCGGGCGCGTGGCATAGATCGTGGCCACGGCGCGCACGCCATAGTAGGCCAGCCGTTCGATCATCTCCATGCCGCCCACAATCCAGAACACATAACTCAAGCTGGCGATGGAAGCCCACAGGCCGAGCTGCTTGACATCGGCCAGACTTGTGTCATTCGCTTGCTCATCCAGGTTTTGGCTCATGGATGTCTCTCCTGCGTCGGCCCGGGGGCGGTGTCATGAAATTCAAGACCCTATGAAGGGTCAGGCCTTGGAAATACGCTCCACATAGGAGCCGTCGCGCGTGTCCACTTTGATCATGTCGCCGGTGTTGATAAAAAGAGGGACCTGGACTTCCTGCTCGCCACAGTCCACCTGGGCGGCCTTGGTCACGTTCGTCGCCGTATCGCCACGCACCGCCGGTTCCGTATAGGTGACCTTGAGTTCCAGGAAGTTCGGCAGCGAAATGCCCACCGGCTTGCCCTTGTAGTACTGCACCTTGATTTCCATGTCATCCATCAGCCACTTGGCGGAATCGGATAAATCGTCGTCGGTCAAGGAAATCTGTTCATAGGTTTCCGCATCCATAAAGACATAGTTATCGCCGTCATGATAGGAATAGATCATGGTCTTTTCTTCCAATTGAGCCACCTGGACGCGCTCATTGGAATTGAAGCGCACTTCTTTGCTGGAACCGGACGTCAGACTGCGGACCTTGACCTGCATACAGGCCTGTCCCTTGCCCGGCGTGCGGTGCTGAAACGAATGAACCACCCAAATATCGTCATCGAATTCGAGTTTGTTGCCGCTGCGAATGCTCGTCGCCTGAATCAACATGCTGGATACTCCATTTGCCCATACTGTGATAGGATCGCGTCCGACTCGCCCCACGGGCATCGGCAGGATGCCCCGAGACGGGCGGCGCGACGGGGAGAAAGGATACAGATCCTCCGAGGGGAGGGTCAACGGAATTTCCCACAGCCCGACACCCCTGGGCGTCTCCCAAGGCGTCGATCTCGGGCCAGGCCACGCTCAGTGTCGAGTGAAGCAAAAAGCCTTGCAAGCCCTCGTCGCCTCGTCACTATCGAAAAAACGGTACGCCGCCTTGACCTCGGCAGGCGAACTAAAAAGGGCCGGAATACTGTTGCCCGGTCGACGCGCCATGGCTTCGGCAATGCGAACGGCGCGGCGCGAACGACGCGCGTCGCGCAAGCCACTGTAGCGGAAATTCTCCCATGCCCACTGTGGGGATTCGAAACAGGACATATGGTATTCAAGCATCAGCGCCACCTCCCAAAGGAATGGCGCCACCATGCATAAAACATACCATTATGTCCATACATACCTAAACAAGACAATTAAACCTGAGTAATTAGCAGAAATGGGTAATGACGAGGCCTGAAGGCGGGGGCAAGGAAGAGCCGGCTGAAGCCGGCTAAGGCTCTCGGAAATAAATAAATCCCCTTATGGGGGCCTGTTTTCAGCCCCGGAGGGGCGCCACATAACAGCCCAGGGCAAGGCCCTGGGTCCACGGCAAATAAACAAATAAAGCCCTGTAAGGGCGCCACAAGAGCCATCCCTTTCGGGCGCCCCACCCATCCCATTTTTCCGGGCTGGCGCGCCACCATTGTGGCGCCCTTTCAGGGCTGAAACGTTGGGGACACGCAGACCCAGGGCCCCGCTCCCTCCGGTCGCTCTGCCCTGGGCTGTTATGTGTCGCGCCATCCGGCGCTTACAGAAGCCATGTCAAGCTCTGGACAAACACAAAAGCCGTATGGCCATGCGCCCACGAGAGAAAAAAAGGGATTTATTTTCTTCCGCATCCCTAACTCATCTCAACAAACCCGGACAGGTCCGGGATACGCCCTTGCGCGAATATGAGCCAAGAATCACCGTGACAAACCGGGCCAAATTGTGATGGAATCGCTCCATACTGTTCGCGCGTTGGGGGTGGGTTGTTTATGAAAAATCGTACACATCTTTTGGCTTTTTGCGTTCTTATAGCGTTACAACTCAATGGTTCGGCGCAGGATGGATCGGCGCCCGCGCCGTCGGGCGCGCAGGCGCTTCTGGAGGCCGGGATCGACGACATCGTCTTCGCCTGTCGCCAGGTGGGAAACGACAGTCACTGGTATGCGAACTTCGCCCACTTTGTGGAGGATCCGGCCAACAAGGCCTATCGCGCCAAGGGGCGACTGTGCCGGATGAATCTGCGGACCGGCGAAGTGACTGTGCTTCTGGACGCTCCCGAAGGAACCATTCGCGATCCACAAATTCATTATGACGGCGACAAAATTCTCTTCTCCTATCGCAAACCGCATACGGAATATTTCCATCTCTATGAAATCGGCATCAACGGCGAGGGCCTGCGGCAACTGACGGACGGCCCTTACGACGACCTGGAACCCACCTATCTGCCCAACGGCGATATTGTTTTTTGCTCGAGTCGCTGCAACCGTTGGGTGCCGTGCTGGATGGTGCCCGTGGCGATTTTGTACCGGTGCGACGGCGACGGCTCCAATATCCGGCAAATCTCCAGCAACATTGAACAGGAAAACACGCCATGGCCCCTGCCGGACGGACGCCTGATTTATCAACGCTGGGAATACGTGGACCGCAGCCGGACGGGCTTCCATCACCTGTGGACCACGAATCCCGACGGCACGGGACAGATGGTTTACTATGGTAACATGATCCCCGACACCCTGATGATCGACGCCAAGCCCATCCCCGGGGCCGACAATCAGGTGGTGGCGATTTTCTCGCCCGGCCATGGCAAGCGCGAACACGCCGGAGCGGTCACGATCGTCTCGCCCAAGACCGGCCCCGACGATCCCGGTTCGGCGCAACGGCTGACAGCGGGCGAGGACTATCGCGACCCCTGGCCCGTGACGGACAATTGCTTTCTGGTCGCCCGCGAGGACCGCATTCTGGTATTGAACGCCCGTGGCGAAGAGGCGGCAGTCTATCGGCTGCCCAAGCCGCTGCGCGAAGCGGGCGTTCTGGTTCATGAGCCGCGCCCTCTGCGCAAGCGTCCCCGGGAGCGTGTCATCCCCGACCGCGTCCAACTGGCCCACGCGACCGGGACGCTGTTCCTGGCGGATGTTTATGCCGGACGGCGCATGACCGGCGTTCAACGGGGCGATATCCGCAAACTGCTGGTCCTGGAAACCCTGCCCAAACCGGTGAATTTTTCGGGTAAAATGTTGCCGCTCAGTTTTGACGGCACATATCAACTGGAGCGCATCCTGGGGACGGTGGATGTGGAAAGCGACGGCTCCGCGTATTTTGAAGCGCCAGCAAACCGCAGCCTCCTCTTTGTCGCCTTGGACGAAAAGAATAACTCGGTCAAGCGGATGCAGAGTTTTACCAACGTCATGCCGGGTGAACAAGCCGTCTGTGTGGGGTGTCACGAGCAACGAACCCGCGCCCCGGGCGCTGGGACGCAGGGCGCGACGCTGGCCGCCCGGCGCGCCCCCCAACCCATCCAGCCCCTTGAGGGCATCCCTGAAATATTCGATTTCCCCCGAGATATTCAGCCCATCCTCGATCGCCACTGCCTGAAGTGCCACGACTACGACAAACGGTCCGGCGGCGTGATCCTGTCCGGCGACCATGGCCCGGTTTATTCCCATAGTTTCTTTACGTTGACGGTTCGCCAGGAATTTGTGGACGGTCGCGATATGGCCGGTGGCAATCTGCCACCACGAACCATCGGCGCCGTCGCCAGTCCACTCATGCAAAAATTGGGCGCGCCGGGCGAGAAAGGCCATCACGACGTCTGCGTGACCGAAAACGAACGCGAAAGGGTCCGATTCTGGATTGAATCGGCCGCGCCCTATGTGGGCACATACGCGGCCCTGGGCACGGGAATGATCGGGGCCTATCCGAACAGTCAACTCGATACACGGGATCGGCAGTGGCCGGAATCCATCCGGGCCGCCCAGGCCATTGAGCAACGCTGCCTGGGTTGTCACGACGCCTCGAAGCCCCTGCCCCGCTACCTGTCCGATAATTTCGGCATCACGCCGTCGAACCTGTCGCTTGACGATCCCCGGGCGCGCTATACACGCCATTTGCTTTTCAACCTGACCCGCCCGGAGCAGTCCCTGATGCTTCTGGCGCCCTTGGCCCGAAAGGCGGGAGGCTATGGCGTGTGTCAAACGGCTGATTCACCGGATGGCGCAGGGGGGACGGCGGTCTTTGACGGCGTCACGGACGCCGACTATCAAGCCATCCTGGCCCTGTGCCGGGCCGGACGCGACCATCTCCATCAGATCAAGCGCTTCGACATGGAAGGTTTTCGTCCGCGCCAGGAGTATGTGCGCGAATTGAAGAAATTTGGCATTCTGTCCGCCGATCATCCGCCCGACCAGCCCTTTGACACGTATGCCGCCGATCAGGCCTACTGGCGCTCCCTTTGGTGGCAACCGGTTTCACAAAACGTCTATTAAGGGACGCGGAAAAAAATTAAATCCCCTTTTTTCTCTCGTGGGCGCATGGCCATACGGCTTTTGTGTTTGTCCAGAGCCTGACATGGCTTCTATAAGCGCCGGATGGCGCGACACATAACAGCCCAGGGCAGAGCGACCGGAGGGAGCGGGGCCCTGGGTCTGCGCGTCCCCAACGTTTCAGCCCTGAAAGGGCGACACAATGGTGGCGCGCCAGCCCAGAAAGATGGAAGGGTGTCCGAAAGGGATGGCTCTTGTGACGCCCATACAGGGCTTTATTGTTTTTTGCCTTGGTCCCAGGGCCTTGCCTTGGGCTGTTATGTGCTGCCCCTAATGGGGCTTGAACGACAGGATGCCTAGGGGAATTATTTGTTTCCGCAAGCCCTACAGCCGCCACGGGGGCCGCATGGCTTTGTTGAGCCAGCGGTTGGCGCCTTCGTCGTTGACGAAGACTTCCTTTTCTGGATCCCATTGCAGCTTGCGTCCCAGGCGTGTCGCGATGTCCGTCAACTGACACAGGGCGTCTGAGCGCACGGCGATATCAACGGGCGCGACCGGTTCGGTCCGGGTTTTGACACAGTCGATGAAATTGCCCTGGTGGTGGTTGCTGTAGGGAAGATGGATTTCCTCCGGTCCCAGAATGTCGCGCAACAGGGATTGAGGCTGTGAGTCGATCTTGCCGCCGAGGTGTTCTTCTTTGACAAAGACCCAGCCGTCGCTGCCGATGAACTTAACCCCCAGGGGGTTGCGCGTCCCGTCTGTGAAGTTCATCGTCACGCCGTCAGCATAGGTAAAGGTCACGTCCCAATCAGTGGCGCAATCGCACAGGCCATCGGGCGGATAAATGGCCGTTCCCTCCACAGAGACGGGGCCGGTTCGCGACGTGCCATGCCCCATCTGGGCCATATCGACGGTATGCACGCCGCAACCGGAGACAAAGCCGAGCGTGTAGTCGCTGGTGTGGAACCACCATTCGTTGATGACGCGCTTGTCGGTATAGGGCTTCCAGGGCGCGGGGCCCAGCCACATATCGTAGTCGATGGTTTCCGGCGCGGGCATGGAGGGATAGTTCTCGCTGACGACGCTCTGGCGCGAGCCGACTTCGATATGCTGGAGTTTCCCGATGCGACCGTTGAGGACGAGTTCACAGGCGAATCGCGAATTGCGGCTGGATCGTTCCTGTGTGCCGAACTGAAGAACCCGCCCATACCGGTGGACCGTTTCGCGAAGGGCCTTGCCCTCGGCGATGCTCAGCCCCAGGGGTTTTTCCATATAGACGTCTTTGCCGCTGCGCAGGGCGGCCAGCGCCTGAAGGACGTGCCAGTGATCGGGCGTGGCGATGGCCATGGCGTCGATGTCGTCACGTTCCGTGATTTCACGAAAATCCACATAGGCGTCACAAACCTCGGCGCCGTAATGGGCGTTGACGCGTTGCTGCGCGTTTTTACGCTGCGGTTCCTTGACATCACAGACGGCGACAATTTGCACGTCATCCAACGCGGCGAAGTTGATCAGTAAAGCGCCGCCCCGTCCGCCGATGCCGCTCAGGCCCATGACAATTCGATTGCTGGGCGCAACCTTGCCTTCCAGTCCCAGTGCCGAGGACGGGATGATCATCGGCGCCGCAAGAACGCCTGCGGCCGCCCCCCCGAGTTGTTTGATGAAGCGGCGTCTGTCGCTGTGTCTGCTTTCCATGGAAAAGCCTCCCCTGTGCATTATTTTGAATTAAGTCTGCCCGATCTCGTCGTCACAGGCAAGGCCGAAGCCATTGCGCGCGGTGGCGTGGCCCGTTTTCGATTCGTTTATTCCTGAAGCAAGGCATAGATGGTGACTTTGTCTTCCTTGAGCGAGGGAACGTACAGCAACCGTTTCCGTCGGTCCAGGCCGATGTCGGCCGGCGTGATCATTTCTGTCAGGACCTTGACGGATTTCCGATCGGGCGAAACCACATTGACCGTGCCCCCCAGAAAGTCGGTCACGATAATGGAGCCGTCATCCAGAACTTCAAGCCCATCGGCGGATTGGAAGTGATCGCCCAGACCGAAGGGAATCGGATCGTTTTCGCCCATTGGATCGACTTCATAGATGTCATGCTGATCCCAACTGGCCGCGAACATTTTGCCTTCGCCGAAGGTCAGACCGTTGGGCGTCGGGGGCGAGGGGATTTCCCGCCAGCCCCCTTTGGGATCGACGCGATAGATCTTGCTCGCGCCGATGTCGGAGACCCAGATGGCCTGTCCGTCGGTGGCCACGTCGTTGAGGCGTTCACAGTTGGGCATTTCCACCGCTTCCAGGGGACGGGAACCGTCCAGCGGATAGCGCATCAAGCGGGTGTTGTCGGCGATATACAGCCAGCCGTTCAGAATGCCCATTCCCTTGGGGCCATTGAGGGGAGCGTCTGGCTGGCTGTCCAGCCATCGGTGTTTTCGGAGCGAGCCGTCAAAAAGATATTGCGAAATATAGCCCTCGCCGTCGTCGTCCCAATAGGCCTCGTCCTCCAGGACGATATTGCTGATGTAGATGGAAGCATCATGCGGCGCGACCAGAACACAT
Organism: Candidatus Sumerlaeota bacterium; assembly: GCA_017161665.1. Classification (GTDB taxonomy): domain Bacteria; phylum Sumerlaeota; class Sumerlaeia; order JADFCT01; family JADFCT01; genus JADFCT01. The sequence continues at coordinate 3,550 of JADFCT010000073.1, read as the reverse complement.
TCCGGTCGATGGAATCCGGTGAGGACTCGGGTCTTTTGAAGCGCCCAGTTCGGCGCTTGAAGTTCGGCCTTGCGCTGAAGAAAACCGCAGGCGGTGAGTAGCGCGGCGCAAACGATCAGAGCGCCCAGACGCGAAAACGCTTGTGTCCTGCCCGATGTGATCATCATGAGTGCAATCCTTTGGTTGAATCGGAATGGGTACTTCCATAGCAATTGATGGCTCGGTGATCAATCCCGATTCCATACCCGCAGAAGCCGAACACCATGGGAGGGGATTCGGGCGCTGAAGCGATCCTCAAAAACGCCCAGATCCTTTTGGCGCCACACATCGCGAACCGCTGCGGGGCCGGTTCGATTGATTTCATTCCAGCGGACAAAAACGTCTGCCGAAACGGGCCGGAGATTGAAGAGGCCCACGGCCTGGGAGCCGTCGGCCAGTGGACGCGCCATCACGATGGTGTCGTCCCGTCGGGCCACGCGAACCGCTTGTCGCCCCAGGGTATCCTGATTGACGGCGAGCACTTCGTCGTTGGTCAACAGGCTGTATGTGAAGGCATCCAATGCGTTCAGATCACAGCCCAGCAGCAGGGGACTGGCCAACAGGCACCAGAGGCTGATGTGGGTGTATTGTTCATCGGGCGTCAGTCGGGACGGACGGAAGTCCATGCCCCAGCCCACCTGTCCCACCACCAGCATGTCCGCGTCGTTCCAATGGCCGGGGCCACCGAAAGGGGCCCAGCGGTCCTGGTAAAAGCCGATCTGCAGGATGCTCTGCCAGGTGTCCGTGATGTCGTCCGTTGTGCGCCAGGTGTTGGCCCATTCGGCCCAGACGGCGGCGTGCTCGAAGGGGGCGCTGTTGGACAGGCTATAGACAATGTCGCGGCCACAGGCGCGCAGGGCGCGTCCCATTTCCATCGCGTGGGGCGGATCGTTCGGATCCCAGTCGTACTTGAGATAATCGATGCCCCAGTCCACCCATTGGCGCACGTCGTTTTCGACGAAGGAATACTGACCGAACTCCAATCCGTCTTCATAGGGATTCCAGGCGCCATCGGCGTGTTTGCTGCCGCCGCCCAGGAATCCAGCGTAGGACGTCACCCATGGCGTGGAATAGATCCCGGCTTTGAGTCCCTGATCGTGAATGAATCGAATCAGCCCCGCCATGTCCGGGAAGCGTTCGTTGCCCTGGATGGCATGGTGAGGGCCGCCGCGTCGGGCGCTTTGCCAGGTGTCATCGATATTGATGTAGGTCCAGCCATGATCGGCCAGGCCGCTGGAACGCATGGCGCGGGCTGCCGCGGCGACTTTTTCGGCATCCACGATTTTACCCCAGCAATTCCAACTGTTCCAGCCCATGGGCGGCGTCAGGGCGATTCGATCACCAACAAGGAGGCGCAGGGAACGGATGGCCTGGCCGTGATTGTTCCGCGCCGTAATCGTCGTTCCATAGGCGCCGGCTTTCGGCGCGGTTCCCGTGATCCGCCCCTGGGCGTCCATGGACAGGGAAGACGGCAAGCCCTTGATCGAAAAGGTCATGGGGCGTTCGCCGGTGACGGGAATGCTGTACTGAAAGGGCGCGCCGGGGCGGGCGCCATAAACCCGTGGGCCATTGATGCGCGGCGCCGGCGAAGGCGTCGGCGTCAGGATGACGGCTTCGACCGGAAAATTGGCGACGGCTTCGGGCGCCGCGCCATCATAGATCATTCGTCCGTCCGCCCAGTTGGCGTGATCCCCCTCAATAGTGTCCCCCCCGTCGGAGACATAGAGCGTCAGTTGCCGGACCCCTGTCAGATCCACGGAGACCGTCCGGGCTTTGTCGCCCCACCGCAGGATCCCGCTGCGCCAGAGTTCACGGTCGTCGCCATAAATCCGGAAATCCGCGCTGGCGCTGGCGCTTGAGGCGCGATCGTCGATGCCGACAAAAGACTCCAGTCGGGTCGCCTGCCCGTCCAGCATGAATCGGAAATGACTGAAGGCGTGAACGCCCACGCCCTGTTTGAAGGGCTGCCCGGCGATCGACATGGGATAGCCCGTCATGGCGCGTTTGGGGCGAACCTTGCCGCGGCCCGTATCGGCCAGCCGCCAGTTCAGAGCGTCCAGATAAACGGTTCGGGTTTCACCACGGACACAGACAGGCATGGCGCACAAGGCGGCGAATGCGAAGAGCCAATAAGCAAGTCTCAATGGTTTCATAAGGCGTTGTCGTTTCTTTTTGGTTAAGGCGTCGCCGCGGCGACGGTTGCGTTCGAGTCCCCATGGGGCGCGTTGGCGTCGGTGAGAACCACCCGGAAGCCGACATTATAGATTCGCTGATGGGAGGCGTATGGCAGCCGCCCTGACGGACGCGCGCGCCGGGGGAGGTCACTCCACGCGCCACCGCGAACCACGCGCGGGCCGTCGGCGTCCAGCCGGTTGCGTCCATCGTCTTCCTGATAGGGATAGGGGTGGTACAAGGAGCGCGTCCATTCGGCCACGTTGCCCGTCATGTCATAAAGCCCCAGCGACGAGGGGCGAAAGGCGCCGACGGGCGCGGAGACCTTGAATCCGTCATCGACCGATTCCGCGGCGGGACGATAGGGATGGATAGCCCCATAGGGCAAACTCCACGGCTCGAAGCTGTCCACTTTGCGATACGTGGCGTCCGCGAGATTCGCATAGGGAGAGAAATCGCCATCTGCCGAAAGCCACGCCAGATCGCCGCCGGCCCGACAGGCATATTCCCACTGTCCTTCTGTTGGCAGATCAAATGGTTGGCCTGTCTGTTTGGACAGCCACTGGCAAAAAGCGACGGCCTGTCGCCAGGACACGCGCGTCACCGGTTGTTCGGGCCCGTTGAGGGCATAGCCGCGTTCTTCCTCGCTGAACTGTAAAAAATCACCATGCTCCAGTCGGCTGTCGTGCGTCGGGTCAAATCGCGCAAACTGGGCGTTCGTGATTTCCGTCGCGCTCATGAGGTAGGGCGTCAACGGGGCCAACGGTGTGACAGGGTGTTCATCGCGGGCGCCGGATTCGGAACCCATCACAAAGGCCGCTGTCGGGATGGGGCGCATGACCAGTGAGATTCCGTCCCCCAGATCGAAGGTCCGGGGGGGTGTTTCCGTCGGGACGATTGGCGCGTTGACGGCGTCGGTGGTGTGACGTTCCATTCGGGATTTCGTCGCGTCGGCAGAGGCGGTGGCGGCTCGGGGGAAACGGGCGGCGGAGGGGATCGCTTCCGGATCCTCGTCAATCCCCGCATAACGTTTGAGCAAATCATTGCGTCGATCCCGCCACGGCAGTGTCTTGGCATCGCCCACGATTTCCCGCCAGGTACCGTGCTCCGGCGCGCCCAGGTCGATCCACGTGTACAAGCGATCCCAGGCCTCCTGAGTCAGTTGAACGCCATGATGTCCTTTGCGCAGCATTTGAATCAGCGGCGAAACGGATGCGTGAAATTCATAGGGCGGCAACAGGTTCATATCGCTTTCGATGCTCGGTGTGCGAACCCAGGCCCGGAGGGCCAGATAAGACGGGTGGAATTGCGTACCCTTCGCATACGATTCCATGGGAGC
>JADFCT010000072.1 GCA_017161665.1 Candidatus Sumerlaeota bacterium | reverse complement strand
GTTCAAAGCGGACTGGATTTCATTGATGGTGATGGGAGGCAGTCTTTGTTCTTCCGGCGTTCGCTTGGCGCTGAGTTCCATATCGAAAAACATGTCGTCGCTGGAAGGGTTGGAGTCGTGCAGTTCCACAGCCAGCACATTGATTCCAGGGATCAGCGCTTCTGCCGACACAGCGACCGGACCACTGAAGTCGGGATTCGTGAGGTTCGTGATGGCAGGCGTGTCTGGGGCAATGGGCCCGCTCGGCAAATTGACGCGAAGAACTTCGTTGCCGTTTAAATAGAACACCGCGCCGTCATTCACCCGATAGTTCAGATAAAGTGCGATATGATCGGATGGATCATAGTCATAGGAAAAATCCTTGCGGAAGTAATAGACGCCGCTCCCCGGAAGGATCTGGGTCACATTGGTGTTTCGCTCGACAAGGCCATTCATTTCCAGCCGCAATCCCATTGGATTGGGCGTGGACCCCTCGTTGGTGAAACGAAACTGGAGTTCGTTATGCCCGGGGAGAAAGCCATTGCTGATGGTAAAGGGACCGCTGAAGGCGCTATGGCCGGCCGTGGTGATATTCGTGTTGATGCCATTGATCAGAACGGCGTTCAGGGTATTGTCCACGGCGACGCGAAAGCGGATCCGCGCCGTGGAATCGTCCGCGCCGTCCAGGTCAAAGGTCGTTGTGAAATGATACTGTCCGGGCGGTTCGTCTCTTGTGCCTTGCGGCGAGAGGCCAATCCATCCGGACTGCGTATCTTCGGCCGCCCAGGCCGGATGGGCCTGCATGGCGATTGTCGGCAGATTCGTAGCGGCATTGAGGTAATGCAAATCCTGGTCGCCGGGCATGAGTTTATTCCCCGCGACATCCATCTTCGTGCTGAAAAGATTGGGAATGTCGGGTTCGGTATAGGCGCCCTTGATTCGCAGATTATCGAAGGCGTGATGGCTGGCGCCGGTATCACAGCTTGCCATCAAGGTGACATGGCCGGCGCTCAGACCTTGGCGCTCCAGATCCATTCCGGTGGCGCCGATGGACTTGCGGATTCCATTAATAAAGAGTTTCACAATCCCATCGCGCGCTTCGACCGTCACTTGGAGGCGGCCGGTCGGAAGGGCTCCCGCCGCCTCGCTTCGTATTAAACGGCCATTATCCCAAACCTGATACCCGCCATTACTCCGAAACAAAAGACCCATGCCATCGCCAGCCATATCCTCAGCGACTTCCGAAGAGCCAAAAACCAACCCCGCCCAATCCTCGCTGGTGGTATCGTCCAAAACGGCATCGACGGCCAAGGAAATTGAAAAATAGGAGATGGCTGAAAAATCATAATGGGGTGAGACGTAAACGCGCGGATTGACCGAAGCATCGGGAGTTAAGAGCAGTTGGCCCGGCGCCAACGTGGAATTAATCTGAGTCGCGTCGTCGTTGGATTGGCCGAACTGAGCGCTGGGCGTTTCGTCATAGTTCAATGGAGTGAAAATGCCGGTTTGTCTGGCGCCAAGATCAATGTTGATGTCCCGGCTGAAGGTTGAGGCGTTGAAGTTATCCGCCAGCATCGTCACGGTGGACATGGCGGAGCCCTTGCTGAAAAAAGCCGCGTAGCCTTTGGACCAGAGCGACTCATCGGTTGTCGGGCTGTGCCAGTCCGCGTCGGGGGCTTCGCCCGTGTCCCTATAGCGCCATGCGCCCATCGTGTTGATGAGAGTGCTTCGGGTAATCGCGGATTCGGCGGTGGGGAAGTTTTCGGCGCCAGGCGAGCCATTGAATTCCTTGCTGGCAGTCCAATTGGCTGGTTTGCCTGAACTTGAGATTGGCGATCTTTTGGCCAGGCTGAACCCGGTTCCGTCCGGCGCCGCGGGCCACTCGCCCCCATCGTCATAGGCAATCTCATCCATGATGCGGTCGCTGTTATTCAGGAGGCGGAGTGTCTCGCCACCGTTGGACAGGTTGCCTTGGAAGGGGCCCATTGCGTCAGTACAATCGGTGTTAGCGGCCAGGATGGTCGGGTCCTTCGCGACGACCAGATAGCCCTGTGCGGGGATAATTGTCCTGTCGGGAAAATGATAATCGATACCCCCATCCAGACGCCAGTCGGAGATATCCATGTCGATGGCCATCTGGTTATGCAGTTCCACCCATTCGAGGGTGTTACCCTCGGTCAAAGGATTGTACATAATTTCGTTGAAACTAATCACGCTATCGGCTGCCGTGTTTCGAATCAGGAGGAATAGAATTGGAATCAGAATTAAAGGTTTTGCGCGCATACCACCATCCTCATCAAGTTTTCAGGTCACTCCCAATGTTGAGGCCGCGATGTTTTTTGAAAATTCTCTTGAAAATTTGAAACCGCTGATGGACGGCCGTCGGCGCCGTCACGCTTTTTGCGCGCACCGCGGCAAACATCGCGCCGGCGCCTCAGTCGCCTGTACTCTGACCCAGAGCTCCGCTCCCTATCGGTCGCTCCACCCTGGGCTTGTATATGTCGCCACCTTCGGGGCTGGGCGGATGTTTGGCTTCCGGGGCGCGGGCCTGTTCGGACAGCGACGCCGCGCCCCGGAGTGCTTTGCGTCTTCGCGCCATTGCGCCTTGGCGTTTGAAAAAGAAGTCATCGCGTCTCGGCGATTAGCGCGGCCATCTTCTTTCCCTTCTATTCTTCATGGTTCCAAAAAAAGATTCCACCGCCCCACGTCCCGGCATCATTTTCAACATTTGCTGTGTCCATTACGATGGACATGGCAAACGCAATGGGATTTTTCCAATCCCTGGAATGGGCGCCCCACCCATCCGCCGTGTCGTTCTGGATGATTTGCGCCAAACGTCTTGTGCCCAGCGTCCGGCACACACAGATCCTGGCCTCCTTGTGCGTGTCCAATGACGCGTCCAGACCAAGACCGGAAACGCCACTATATAACAATTGTCATGTTCATAAGAGTCGAAGTCAAGTTTTCATTATGCGCTGACGCAAAACAAGGACCGATTTTGATTGATAAGCCAATTCTTGGTTGGCATTATCCCCCTATCTTGGTTGAAAGGCATTTTGTTTTGCGCGCCGTTCACAGGCGTGTTGGCCCATACGTTCAGGTACTCGGGTGAAACAGGCGCTTTGATCTTTCCCTCACACGGAGGGAACAACGCTTCGGCTGTTACGGGAGTTTTATGGGGAATTATCAAATCATCCCCCTCCCGGCAATTTTATAGACAGGGAGTTGTGCAATGGGAAATTGTTTTGTCAATCGCGCGTTCAGCGCAATGTGGTTGGCCCTTTTGGTCGCGGGGCTCACAAGTGGCGGCTCGCCTGGGGCTGCGGAATTGCGCTTCATTCCAATCACCGGCGACGCAGACTCGGAGATCAGCGCTGCCAAAACGTATACTCACACGGTGGACTTCGGCAATGGCACAGCAGCCACCATCAATGACGTTGTTTTTACACGAAACACCAACACCCCGATGGCCGGACTGATCCTGTCCGGAACCAATAACAGCCATAACGGCAACGCTGACACGGGCGTCGCGGACACCGAAGGGATCCATCAACTTCTGATGGATATGGTGTATCGCAATCCGCCGGGGGGGACACAACTCATCACCCTGAACAACTTGACGCCGGGCCAGGAATATGATGTTCGTATATACGTGCGCCCCTGGGTCGCCGGCGCGGAACGCCGTCATACCATCCGGTTCGATATCGACAGTGACGGGATCATCGACGATACGATTGATTCCATTAACGAAGATAATCCAACGGAAGATCCCCCGGGATTCATCAACGCCAATCAAGCCTACATTATGTCTTATACGTTCTATTCCCATGGATCGATCACGATCGACCTGACGGCCCTGGGCGATGGGAACTGGCATATCTATGGCTTGACCAATGAAGAGACGGACAGTCCTCTGCAAATGGCTGCCGGTTTTAACGGCGCGCCCGCATTGCCAACAGCCGGCGTGCTTCCTCTGGAGATCGCCTTTACCGACCAGAGCGCAAACAATGGAGTGGATGCCATTACGGAATGGGCCTGGGATTTTGGCGATGGCGGAACAAGCACAGAACAGAATCCCACCCATACCTATACGGAAGTCGGCGTTTACGATGTGTCGCTGACGGTGACTGACGCGATTGGGGGACAAGACGCGACGACTCGCTTTGGCGCCGTCACCGTCTTGTCCGATCGTTTTGAATTCATTCCATTGGGGCAGGATACGGCCGACGCGGATTCGGACATCGCCTTGCGCAAGGTTTATACCCATGCCCTGGACTTCGGGACCAACGCGCCGGCCACGGTCAATGGCGTGCAGTTTACGCTCGTTGACAGCACGGATGCGGTGGCCGGAGTTGACGGTTTCGATACGGAAATGAACACCTATCATGCAGGCAACGCGAACACGGGCGTCAATCCGGAACAAGGAATCCATGCGTTGCTCACGGATATGGTCTATGGCGGATTGACCCAGGGATTCACTTTCTCGGGTTTGACGGATGGCGAGACCTACGATCTGCGTTTGTATATCCGCTCCTGGGATCCGGGCGCGTTGCGGGAAAACACGCTCAGCTTCGACCTGGGCATGGATGGCGTCTTCGAAGATGTGGTGACGATCAGGGAAGACAACGCGACGTTTGCCCCGCCGGCGCTCGATACGGCGACCCATGCCTATATTCTCTCTTACACATACGTCGCCGACGCCAGCGGATTGCTTCGGGTCCAAATCGATCCCGCCGGCGCCGAAACGTTCCATCTGTATGGGGTGACCAATGAGGTCCCGAACGCCGCTGGTTTTCTGGTGGCTGGTTTCAAAACGATCCCTTCGACGCCCATCTATGGTCACGCGCCTCTTGAGATTCAATTCAATGACCTGTCAACAAGCGACGGGGTTTCACCAATCGCCAGCTGGTCCTGGGATTTCGGCGACGGTCAAACCAGCGCCGAACAAAACCCCACCCACACCTATACGGCGCCGGGTATCTATACCGTCACCCTAACGGTCACGGATGAATCCGGAGCTCAGGCGACGGCCAGTTTGGCCAGGGCTGTCGTTGTTCCATCCGATAATCTGAGATTTATCCCCCTGTTCCCCAGCAGCGCCGATGCGGATTCCGGTATATCGCCCGGCAAAGAGTACACACACGCTCTGGACTTTGGGACCGGCGCCGGGGCGGTGGTCAACGGTCTGACATTTACCCGGGTCAACAACGCTGACGCGCAAGCCGCCGTGCCGAATTTCACACAGGACTTCGATAATTATCACGGCGGCAACGGGGCAACGGGCGTTGCCAGTGACCAAGGCATCCACCAATTGCTTTTTGATATGGTTTACGGCGGCGGCACAGGCTTTACCATCACGGGGTTGACGCCCAACCTAACCTATGAAGCGCGGATCTATACCCGTCAATGGGGCTCTCCATCCGTCCGGCCGGGCGAATTTGGATTCGACATTGGCAATGATACGGTGGTTGAAGAATTTGTGGCTCTCAGCCAGGACAATGCCACAAAGAATCCTCCCGGGTTTGAGACCGAAAATCGGGCATACATGATTGCCTATAAGTATGTGGCCGACGCCTCCGGCGCCCTCCGGGTCAACATCACATCCCCGGATGCCGCCAGCACTTGGCACTTGTACGGCGTCACCAATGAAGTCATTGTTCCCCAGCAACTGAACTTTGCCGAGACGGCTTCGAGTGGGGCCGAGGCCGACTCGCCCATTCGGATCAAGGTCAATCTGACCTCCCCTGTTAACGGTGACGTGACATTCACCTACTCCACGCTCAATGCCCGGGCGACATCGCCGAAAGACTTCACGGGCGTAACCGACGGACAGGGAACCATCTTGTCCGGCGAGCTGGAAGGCGAATTTACCATCTCGATCCAGGACAACGCCTACCCCGAAAATGATAAGGACTTCTGGGTCGTCATCACCGACGTGAGTGGTGGGGCGGTTTTGGGGCATTCCTTGGCCTATCACTACACGATTGAGGATGATGATGCGGCCGAAATGCTCGTCGTCAACAATCCCAGCTTTGAAACGCCTGAACGCTCGACAATCGGCTGGCCTGGCTATACGGCCATCGACGATTGGTCCGCCATTACCGTATCCAATGTCGGCATCAATGCCCATCAGGATGGCGATAATCCCTTCGCCAATGGCAACAGCCCTCTGGGCGACCAGGTCGCTCTTATTCAGATCAACGGAGGCATCGACAACGGGCTGTCGCAGGTGATTTCCGGCTTCTCTGCCGGCACGGCCTACGTCGTCAGTTTGCAGACCAACGCCCGTCCCGATCAAAGCCCTTACATCGCTGTGTCTCTGGATGGTCAAACGATTATTCCTCGCCAATTGATCCAGGCCGGCGCCTATCGTACCCTGCAAGGGGAGTTCCTCAGTGAAGTGGATGGCGATCTGGAGTTGAGTATTATCAGCCCGGGCCGCGATGGTGATCACACCTTGCTGGTCGATGACGTGCAGGTGTACAAGGCCTTCCTGGAAGTTAAATTTACCCAGGCGGCCTCCAGCGGTGTTGAAGGCATGCCCATTGATTTATCCGTGCGCCTCAGCGTTCCGGCTCCCGCCGGCGGGATAACCGTGGACTACACCACCGTTGACGGCTCGGCAATCGCGGGCGTGGACTACGAAGCCGCCAGCGGCCAAATCACGTTCCAAGCCGGTCAAACCATGCAAAACATCCGCATCGACACCATTGATAACGGGCTTCGCGACGACACGCGGACGCTGATGGTTCAATTGGGCAATCGGACGGGGGATGTCGCCATGGGCAATGAATGGATGCATGAGTACACCATCATTGATGATGATATTGACTTGGAAACCGGCTTGATCGGCTATTGGCCCTTCGATGAAAGCGAAGGCGACATTGCCGCGGATCTGTCCGGCAGCGCTGTCGCTTATGATGCCACGTTGACGAGCGGCGCCGTATTTGCCCCTGGTGAAGGCTTCAAGGGTGGCGCGCTTCGGCTCAGCGGCAATGATCAAAACGCCCAGACGGAATTGATCACCTCCAGTGACGATGGCACGACGAGTTTGACGAACCGTCTTACCATTACGGGTTGGATCAAAGGCGCGCCCAATCACCACGCGGCGCTGATGGTCTCGCGCGATCAAAACAGCGGCTATCCCAATGCGGGGCTTTACGCGGAACGAATGACCGGTACGGGCGAAGCCAACTACATGTGGAACGACCAGTACTATACCTTATCGACTGGCCTGAGATGGCCGGGCCCCGATGTCTGGACCTTCCTGGCGGTCAGCATCGCTCCCGATGAGGCGACCGTGTATCTGGGCGCTGAAGGCGAACCGCTGCAATCGTGGACCAACGTGGCGCCCCATGAGGCCATTGGGCTGGGTTATTGGGCCATTGGACGCGACACCGGCTGGCCGGCGTTGCCCGATCCCTTCCATGATCGCTTCATCGACGGGCTCATTGATGACGTTCGCTTCTATCAACGCTCCCTGACCTATTCAGACATCTGGGGCATGTTCCAGGCCGACAGCCCCGAGAAAACGCCGATCGTCATCAACGAAATCATGTACATGTCCGAATACGGCGACCAATACGAGTTTGTCGAGCTCGTCAACTACGCTTCGCGCACGGTTGATCTGTCCGGTTGGACCTTGTCCGAAGGGATCGACTTTACCTTCCCGGACGGCGTCGTACTGGATGGCGGGGACTATCTGGTCATCGCGCGTTCACAAACCGACGTTCAGGATCTGTACGGGATCCAAAACGTCATCGGAAACTTCAGCGGTGACTTGAGTGACGATGGCGAACGACTGATTCTGACCGATGCGGACAGCGCCGTCATCGATGACGTGACGTATGGCTCACAGCCGCCGTGGCCCGAAGACGCCCAGGGGTTCGGTTCGTCTCTCGAACTTTACAGTCCCAGGGTTGACAACGCTGACATCCGGTACTGGCTGGCCAGCACACCGCCTGAAAACGGAGGAACGCCCGGCGGCGAAAACTCCGTCGTCAGCCTCCCCACGCCGCCTCCGGTGATCCTGCCGACGCCATCACCGGCGCCGACAGAAACGCCGTCCACTGGCGATCCAACGCCGACGCCGACGATCGATCCGACGCCGATGCCAACGGAAACGATCCAGCCCACGCCCACGGTCATTCCTTCGTTTGACGACATGGATATGGATGGCCGTGGCGACGATTGCGAAACAAGCGATTCTGAATTGCTCAGCCAAGGCTGGACCAACATATACCTTCCCGATTCCGATGGCGATGGACTCATGGACGGCGATGAGGCGCCCGGCGACTGCGCATTCACAACCATACCGCTGGCCCTGACCGATCCTCTGGTCCGCGATACGGACGGAGATGGATTGAGTGATGGGGTCGAAGTCTTGTTGTTGAATTCTGATCCCCTTGACGCGAACGATCCGGCCGCCTACACGGATGCGGACAACGACGGGTTGCCGGATTCCGTGGATCCGGACGATTCAACGAATGACCTGGACGGCGACCGCTACACGGATGCCTACGAGATCCTCATTGGAAGCAATCCGGACGACAGTAACAGCATACCCGACCTGGGTAATATTAATGGTGACGGTCAGACGAACAATCTCGACGCCATCATCATGTTCAATTGGACGCTCGGCAACGTCGAAAGTCTGGCGCATTTTGACCGTGGCGACGTCCAGATCAATGGCATGATCAACAACCTGGATGCGATCATCTTGTTCAATTGGACCTTGGGCAATGTAATGACATTGCCCATGTAAATCCGCCAGGTCTGGTTCGACCATCCAGGCGATGGCCGAGCCTTCAACGGATCCGAATGGGTTGGGATGCTCTCATCCCAACCCATTCGGTGAAACGATGCGCAGATATACTATTTCGGGGAGAAAAGCATGATATTGCGAAATCAGGGGCAAAAAGTCGGAGATCGCCGGAGCCCGTCCATGGCGTTTACGCTCATCGAACTCCTGATCGTCATCGCCATCATTGCCATTCTGGCGCTGATCGCTGTGCCGAACTTTCTGGAGGCCCAGATCCGGGCCAAAGTCACGCGCACCTACGCCGATATGAAGTCATTGGCTGTAGCCTTCGAAGCGTATTACATTGATTGGAGTCATTATCCGCCCGACTGGGATTCCGATGGCAGCATGGACGAGGGGCGCACGTACGCAAACCTGACCACGCCGATTGCCTATATCACCAAGATCCCCGATGACGTGTTCACGACCGGCAAAACGAATCTCCATACTGGAAAATCGACACCCTATTTTCAGTATGTCGGCTGGTCCCCTGGCGGCGGCCCGCCCCAACTGCAACGACTGGGTGTGCAATATATCATGAGTACGGTCGGTCCCGACCTCAAAGATGATTTGCTCTGGGCTCACGCGTACCGAGGCCTGGATAGTTATAATCGATCCTACAATCCAACCAATGGGACGGTATCCAGCGGTGACATCGCCCGCAGCAACATCGGTTTTGTGCCCGATTGATCTTGAGGGTTCGCGCATAAGGACTTGTGCAACAATAACCGTTCGAATGCAAAGATTACGGCTGTTCCATTCGCTTGTTCCGGGCGGAAAATGGCAAACCGGTAAGTCCTACGGGATTTCATTAGCCAACTTCATTCCTTTGGCGGCGCCGTGGCCAGATGGGCCTCCCGGGATACGGTGGGAACAAAGGATTCGCGTCGCGGGACCGTTGGCAACCCCATAATTTCCCGCGCCCGGTTCAGGGCGTCGTCGATATTGCCGAGAAAGTTTTCGGGTCCGATTTCATCTAGCAAACCGGATTTGACAAAGGCGGCCAGGGGTTGGGTGTGCACGCCGGAAAAGACCAGCTGGGTTCCATCCTTTTTGAGCGCCTGATGCAGTTCGCGAATCACATGGATGGCGGTCGCGTCCAAGGCCAGCACATTGCGTATGCGCACGACCATAACCGGGATGGGCGCTTCCACAATCCGCACCGCGGAACGGAAGCGATCCACCATCCCAAAAAAGAAGGCGCCGGTGACTTCGAAAATCTCCACGCCCGGCGGTGGCGCCAGCAAGGCGATGGCGTTGGGATCCTCCCGGAGATCTTCGTCGCCTCGCAGTTCCCGTGTAATCATCCGGACATCACTCAATTCAGCCATCCGACGCATGAAGAGCAGTGACGCCAGCACCACGCCGACCTGAACCGCGACCGTTAAATCCACCAGAACCGTCAGACCGAAGGTCAGGATCAGGACAAGGGCGTCGCTCCGGGGCCCCTTGAGAATGGCGACGAAATGATGCGTTTCGCTCATGTTGTAGCTGACAATAACCAGAATGCCGGCGAGAGCGGCGAGGGGGATTTGTTTGGCGATGGGCGCGAACACCAGCAGCAACAGCGCCAGGACGACGGCATGAATCAAGCCGGCCACCGGTGTCCGCGCGCCGCTCTTGACATTGGTGGCCGTGCGGGCAATGGCGCCGGTGGCGGGAATGCCACCGAACACGGCGCTGGCGATATTGGCGACGCCCTGTCCGATCAGTTCGACATTGGATCGATGCCGTCCGCCGATCATGCCGTCGGCCACGGTGGCGGAAAGGAGCGACTCAATGGCGGCCAGCAAGGCCACCGTAAAAGCCGGCTTGATCAAGGCCTGGACATCCTCCAGATGAAACGCGGGCCACTGCGGCAGGGGAAGGGTGCGGGGAAGTTCGCCGAACCGTTTGCCGATCGTCTCCACGTCAAGCCCCAGTCCCTGGACAATTAAGGTGGCCACCACCATTCCGGCCAGCATGGCCGGAATCCGGGGGAAATAGCGCCGTGTCAACAGGATGACCGCGATGGTCACGGCGCTGATTCCCGTGGCGTGGATATTGATTGAGTGGATGTTGTTGAAGTAGGCCGACCATTTTTCCAAAAACTCGCCGGGCGCCTCTTCCATTCGCAACCCCAAAAGATCGCCGATTTGAGTGGAAAATATAATTAAGGCGATGCCTGTGGTGAAGCCCGTCGTTACGGGGAAGGGGATGAACCGGATCAATCCGCCCATTCGGCATAGGCCGAACAGAATGAGGAACAGCCCGGCCATGATCGTGCAGAGCACCAAGCCGTTGTACCCATACTGCGTAACGATTCCCGACACGATCACCACGAAGGCGCCGGTGGGACCCCCAATCTGTACACGGCTGCCGCCGAGGGCGGAAATCAGAAATCCTGCGACCACGGCCGTAAACAATCCCCGCTCTGGAGGCAAACCGCTGGCAATCGCAAAAGCCATGGCCAAGGGGAGAGCCACCACCCCCACGGTCATTCCAGCAAACAAATCACTAGTGAACTTATCCCGGGTATATGTTTTCAACTCGGTAAAAAGTTTGGGAGTGTACTGCATACCAGGCACGCCTTTCATGGGCGTCCCAAGAAAACCGAAGATGGGAAGTTACGTTTGAGATCCAGGCGTATTGGCCGGGAGGCCTAGGGGCGCCCACCTCTCGCAGCAGGCGCCACCGCCGTGCGAAATGACGGAGGGGATTTTATGAGGGAAGGGCGAGGACTGCAATCGATTTTTGGGGAGGCCTTTTTAGAAGTGCCCATGTTCATGTCCCCTCTTGTCACTGTTACCCGTCACGGTAGGCAAAGCCAATACCGTTCAGTTGGACAGGTCTGGAAATGCTTTATCGTTATGAAGGCGAAAGAGATTGCCGAAACTGATCGTCCCGTTGGTAGAATCGTAGGGCAGATCGCTTCCGTACAACATGGAACGAGGGAAGCGCTCTTGGTCGGCATAGATACGATCCGGTCCTTTGGATACGAGTCGCCATTGTCCATATTTTTCGAAAGCCCCCGGATTGAAGGCGGGGTGATCGATGGATTCCATTGGGGGAGGAAAACCCGCTTCTGCCAATGCCAGTCTTTGAGCGTTGGTTACGATTCGATTATAGGTCAGGAAATGAGTTCGTTCCGGGATGCTTGGTTCTGCCGCATTGGCAAATGGATCACGTATGTCCGAGTGGTTCAGATAGGATATGGGCGTGGTAATATGATGGGG
>JADFCT010000071.1 GCA_017161665.1 Candidatus Sumerlaeota bacterium | reverse complement strand
CGTGCTTTGCTTCATCGGGGCTTTGCTGATGTTTGGATCCTTGGACGCGGGCCTTATCGGACAGCGGGGTCGCGCTCCAGTGTGCTTTGCGTCTTCGCGCCTTCGCGTCTTGGCGTTTGAAAACAAGTCATCGCGCCGCGCCTCGGCTTGCTTTGCGTCATTGCGTCTTGGCGTTTAGCGCAACCATCTTCTTTTCCTTCTATGCTTCATGGTTCAAAAAAGCAGAATCCACCGCCTCCCGCCCCAGCGTCATTTTCATCATGTGTTGTGTCCATTTTTATGGACATGGGGAACTCACACGAATTATGAGGCATATTCGTGTGAGTCGTGACGTTCGAGGTTCGATTGTCTTCCAAGAGCCTCTCATCATCCTCCGTCACTTGCGTGGGGTGAATAAGGGCTTTCCGCTTGTTTGATTTTTCGAGAAAATGGCTGGCGCACCCAGGATGCGATCGATTTCGGTAACGCTCCGGTCAATGAATTCCTTTGCGCCCTCTTTTGAAAACCCCGGCGCCCGAATGCCCGCGGGGAACTGTGTGGCTACCACACCGCCCCAATCCCGCCGGAAATCCAGCCACAGATAAACGCCACTGTCGCCTTCGGCCTCGATCCACGGGGCCGGGGCGCTCGGCGTTTGTCCCCGTAGCTGGACGCCCAATCCCCAGTTGATTCCTCCCGGCGTCTCGACGCGAAGGCGTTCGGCGATGGCGCGCGCGAGGAAGGGCTTGCCCTGCCATTGCCCCCGATTGCGCAAGAGTGTCACGATGGCGGCCAGATCGCGGGGCGACGCGATCATGGCTGAGCCGGGAGGTCGATACGCTCCGGGCGCCGGTCGGTCTGGCGCCGGCGCGACCATAAACTGATGGTTCTTGCGAAGATATATAGGAGGCATGGCGGCCCATTGCTCTGCCGAGGGGGCGTAGGTCGTGTTGCGTAACCCCAGAGGGATCGCCAGTTCTTTTTGCAGGACGTCTTCCAGCGAGCGTCCCATGGCCATTTCGATCACACCTGCCGCCACCGTATAGCCATGTTCACTGTAGGCGGTGGTTTGTCCCGGTTCGTCGATCAGACGATTCTGCGCCAACGCGTGGAGAACCTTTTCCAGGGTGGACTTATCGTCAAAGGGCGCGCGGGTTGTTGGCAGCCCACTGGTATGAGACAGGAGTTCGGCCAATGTGGGCGCGCGCCGGGCGCGACGCCCCGAGGTCAGGATGGGCGTCTGAAACGCCGGAAGCCAGGCGTCGATGGGCCGATCAAGATCCAGCGCGCCTTTCGTTGCCAGCCGGGCGATCAGGACTGACAAAACCGGCTGAGAAAGGGCCTGGATATAGCAGGGTGAATCGGCCGAAAAGGTCGGCCCGTCGGATGGGGAAGACGGGCCAAATTCTTCGTTCAAGACCAGTCGCCCTTGATGCAGCAGAAGCAGGATCCCTTCCGGCGCCTGCCCTTTGGCGGGGGCATTGCGAAGCAGGGTCCGTAAGGCGCTCCAGTCCTTTTGAATCGTTGGGGGCGCCGTAGTAGCGGTCGTGGCGGTGGCCGTGCGAGAGAAAAAAAGCAGCGCCATCGTTCCCAGAAGCCGGGCGACCGCCCAAAATCGAAGGCTCTTCAGTTGTCGCTTACGGTTGCGCGGCATGTTTTTAGAGTCCCCACTGTTTTTGGACTTTCCCCGACCGGACGCTTAGGGACATTATCCATCATGTGTTCGCGAGGTCAAGGCGCGCAGTGTGGAATTCGGCTGTTTTTCGGCCGATGATTCATTGGGCCTTGGACAACATAACTTGCTGGAAATGAGAGACGGTGATGGAATCTGCTCCGCCTTCCGATCATTCGGGAATCGACGCCGTGCGTCTGGCTCTTAGCAGCGAAACGAATGGTCGACAGATTGTGGATTTGCTACAGGAAACGCTGAAATGCGGGGCTTCTGATCTACATCTGGCCGCCGGTCGTCCCCCTGTTTTGCGCATCGATGGGAACTTGATCAGTATCGACGCGCCGTCCCTGACGCCCAAGGACACACGACAGTTGATCGAGGCGATCCTGACGGATGAGCAAAAAGAATTATTGGAGGAACGCCGGGATCTCGATTTTGCATACAGTGTGCCGGGGGTGGGGCGCTTTCGTGTGAATGTTCACTATCAGCGTGGCTCGCTCGCCGCCGCCCTGCGCGTCATTCCCAGCCGGATTCTGGGGTTCGACGCATTGGGTTTGCCGGGGGATATCCTCCAATCCCTTTGCATGTGTCCCCATGGACTGATGCTGGTGACCGGGCCGACCGGGTCGGGGAAGACGACGACGCTGGCGGCCATGATTGACTACATCAACCGGACACGTTCTTGCCATATCGTCACCATTGAAGATCCGATTGAATTCACCCATCGTCACAACAAGGCCGTCATTGAGCAGCGCGAGGTTTATACGGACACGCCGACCTTCGCCAGCGCGCTGAAACACGTCCTGCGCCAGGATCCGGATGTCATCCTTGTGGGGGAGATGCGGGATCTGGAGACGACCGCCGCCACGCTGACCGCGGCGGAAACGGGACATTTTGTGGTCTCGACGCTCCACACGGTGGATGTGGCGCAGACCGTGGATCGCGTGATTGATATCTTCCCGGCCCATCAGCGGACCCAGATACAGTTGCAAATGTCCATGCTCCTCCAGGCTATTCTGAGTCAGAAACTGTTGCCACGCGCCACAGGTTCGGGGCGTGTGCCGGCCATTGAACTGTTGCTGGTCAATGACGCGATCCGCAATTTGATCCGTGAAGGCAAGACGCACCAGTTGGATTCACAGATTGAGTCCGGTCGCCAGTATGGAATGCAGAGTATGGAGCGGGCGTTGCTGGAATTGTATCGGCGCGGCCTGGTTTCCAAGCAGGAGGCGCTGGCGAATGTGACGAAGCCCGACGAGTTAAAAAAGAAACTCGATAAAATGACTACGATTGTGTATCAGCCCTTCAATCCGGCTTCCGGAACCGGAAAATCATAACCCCGCGACGGAATAAGGAGCGCTCTTATGGAAGTGCTTGTGGAATTGCGTGAAATACGTCTGTCCGACGATCCGCACAATGTCCAGATTATTGTGCTGGGTGAGGTCGATGGTCCCCGCCAGATGGAAATTGGGATCGGGCAGTATGAAGCGGTTCAACTGGACATGGCGCTGCATGGGGAGAAATATCCGCGCCCCCTCACGCATGATTTGGCGTTGAATATCATTGAGGGCGTGGACGCCAGTCTGGATCATGTGTTGGTTGACGATTTGCGGGCCACTGAATTTGGAATCGGTGGGACCTTTTTCGGGAAACTGGTCCTGCGCCTGGATGACGACCGAACGGTTCTCGTGGATTCGCGCCCTTCGGACGCCATTGTGCTGGCCACCAAGGTCGGCGCCCCGATCTATGTGGAAGACCATGTGCTGGATCAATTCACCCAATAGATTAAAGTCTTTGAACGATTGACCGATAAATCTATTAAGGAACCTATGGAATCGAATCCGTTCAGCGGGGAAAGGTTCCGTTGACTCATCGTTTGGAAGTGGGATCATGGAATCGACTGGTAATCAGCAATCCGAAAACACCGACGCGAAAATCACCGCCCCGAAAGGGGGATGGAAAGGGGGGCTTTCGTTCGAGGAATTGGAACGATTGACCGCGGCGGAAGCGCCCGAGAACGCCGAGAACCCATCGGAGGCGCCGGGCGACGGCGAATCGGAAGAGGAACAATTGGCTCCGGCCAAAGCGTTGCATGTGACGTTGAGCCATAACCGCCTCAAAGCCTATGTGCGTGTCGATCCGCGGATTCAAATTGAAAATGCGGAGCGAGCCTTTCAGGAAATGATGAAGGTTCTGTATGGTATGAAACTGGTTAATATCAATGAAGATTTGATTCGTTCCGTTGCCGAAGGAAACGTGCCGAGTGATCCGCTCTTGGTGGCCGAAGGGCGCGCCGCGGTGGATGGTGACGACGCGGATGTGATCTTTTATATCGGCCAAAAGGTGGACGGCGAGGCCATGTTGAACGACATGGGGCGGGTAGACTACAAGTCCATCAATAAGATAGATAATGTGGACGAAGGGGATCTCCTGGCCGAGGTCAAAGGCGCGACGGACGGCCGGGATGGTTATACAGTCACCGGGGTCCCGATTAAGGCGAAACGCGGGAAACGGGCGCGTATTCCGGCCGGGCGCAATGTCGTGATCAACGAAGAACGCACGGAGGCGCGAGCCGGGTGTCAGGGCATCGCCAAATTCGCCGGGGGACGCCTGACCGTTGACAAGGTTTTTAATGTCAAAACCGATGTGAATCTGGCGGTTGGCAACATTGATTTCGTGGGCGATGTGGTGGTGGGACGCAATGTCCAGCCGGATTTTGTCATCAAGGCCAAAGGCAGTGTTCGCATTGGCGGTGATGTGGACAAGGCCGACATCTCCTCCGAAAAAGATATTGAGATCCGGGGTGGCTTGTTTGGCCGTCCCGAGTCCATCATTGAGGCGAGTAACGATGTCAAACTGTCCTTTGCCGAGAATGCCGTGATTCGCGCGCACAATAACGTTGTGGTCAAAGAATCGCTCATGCAATGCAATGTGCGCGCCGGCAACAAGATTATTGTGGAAAATCGTTCCGGCCCTTGTGTGGTCGGCGGGCGGATTGCCGCCAGCGGCGGTATTACGGTGACCAACCTCGGTTCCCCCACCGCTGAGGTGAAGACGGTGGCGCAGATCGAAGCGGATCCGAGACTCAAACGTCTGGCCCGGCGATGGGAAGAAGAACTTTATAAAGAAGAGCGTGAGACCGATCCGGATGGCAATCCCCGCCGAGTCAACAAAAACAAGGTGGCCCTGCTCAAGGCGAAGTTGAGAACCGTGGAGAAGCAGATCGAAAAACAGCAGCGCGCCTCCATTGATATTCAGGATGTGGTTTATCCGGGCGTGGCGATCATTATCAATGGCTTGAGGATTCTCCCCAATTCCGGTCTGTGTGGTGTCCGGTTTCAGATATCCAAAAAAGGTGACAAGGTGGTCATGCTGGATCTGGCCGATGAGATCAAAGCCGAAAAGGCCGCCAAGCGGAAACAACAGGAAGAAGAGGCGGAAATGAGGCGGGGACGCTGACCCCACCCCTTCGCTGGAAATCTGAAAACGCCCCCCCTCTCTGCGTCGCGTGAGAGGGGGGGCGTTTTTGTCTGGAGCGCCCGGTGGGGGCGCCTACGAGGTTTCGCGGATTTTGGAAATGATTTCCCGCGAGGCGTTTTGTTTGGGGGCGCCGGCGATCATGACCTCGATCCCCAAAGCCAGCGTTGTTTCCCGTTCCGGGACCGTATCGATCGTATAGTCCGTTCCTTTGGCGTGAACATGGGGGCGCAGGGTTTCCAGGATTCCCATTACCGTGGGTTCATCAAAGACGATCAAATAGTCGACATAACGGATGGCGTCCAGAATGGTCAGGCGGTCTATTTGTCCCAGGACGGGACGATCATCGCCTTTGAGACCTTTGATAGAGATGTCACTATTAACGGCGAGGATCAGCAGATCGCCTGCTTCGCGGGCGGAGCGAAGGTATGAAATATGCCCCCCGTGAAGAATGTCAAAACAGCCATTGGCAAAGATAACCCGTTTGCCGTCTTTTTTGGTCTGATCGACGATGGATTTGAGTTCATCGAGTGTTTTGAGTTTTTCGAGATTCAATGAGTGACTCCTGATTGGTGGTGATGTGGCGCTGATTTTCTATTTCGGCGAACGGCGTTTGATGTCCCGTAGAATCCAGGAGACGGCTTGATTCAGGGTTTGGGCGATCTGGTCCGGTTCCGCTTTCCATTCGTTGCGATGCCAGGTGAGTTCGCCCTCGCCATACCCTGTCCGCAAGAAGATGCCTTTGAGGCCCCGATTGCGCGCGCATTCCACGTCCGAGGGGCGATCGCCGGCCATGTAGGACTGGGCCAGGTCAATGCCGTATTCCCGGGCCGCTTGTTCCAGCATTCCGGGGCCGGGTTTGCGCAAAGGGGTGTCGTGTCGATAGGCGGTGAGTTTGGCGGCGGGGTGATACGGACAATAATAATATCCGTCGATGTGAGCGCCCTGCCGGGCCAGCAATTCCTGAATCCGCTCCGTGCATTCGGCCAGGTTCTGTTCCGGGAAGTAGCCATGGGCGATTCCGGCCTGATTGGAGACCACGATGACCGGCAAGCCGGCTTGATTGAGACGACCAATGGCGCGGGCTACGCCCGGAATGAGTCGAATCCGCGAAACGTGATTGAGATAGCCGTATTCTTCATTGACCGTCCCGTCCCGGTCCAGAAAGACCGCAGGACGCGGCGCGCCGGTTGGCGCAGTCTCCGGCGTACCGAATGTGATGGCTGTCATCGTTTTTGTCATGGGCTGTTGCTTTTAGCGTGCTAGCGCTTTCAGGGTGTCGGTCGCAGCCTGAATTGTCTGGTCAATCAGTTCTTCTGTGTGCGCCAGGGAAACGAACAGTGTTTCAAAGGCCGAGGGCGCCAGATACACCCCCCGTTCCAACATGCCATGGAAGAAGGCCGCGTACCGTTTCGAATCGGCCGCAGTGGCCTCGTCATAATTAGTGACGGGCTTTTCGCTGAAGAACAGTCCAACCATGGAGCCGACATGGGTGACCTGAACGGGAATATTGGCTTCCTGTCCAGCCGCCCGTAACCCCTTGACCAGTCGTTCACTCATGGTCTCCAGTTTTTCGTACACACCGGGCTGGGCAAGTTCGGCAAGGGTGGCCAGGCCGGCAGCCATGGCGCAGGGATTTCCCGATAATGTTCCCGCCTGATAGATCGATCCGACGGGCGAGATTTGCGCCATCAGGTCACGGCGTCCGCCATAAGCGCCCACCGGCATGCCGCCGCCGATGACTTTTCCAAAGATTGAAAGGTCCGGCTTTTGCTCAAACAGCGCCTGAGCGCCTCCGGGATGCACGCGGAAACCGGTCATGACTTCATCATAGATCAGCAGGGCCCCGTGGGTGTGGGTGATGGATCGCAATCCATCCAGGAATTCACGGGTGGGCGGAATACAGCCCATGTTCCCTGCCACGGGTTCCAGAATCACAGCGGCGATCCGGGGCCCATGCGCCTCGAAGGTGGCCTGCACATCGGCCAGGTCGTTATAGCGGCAGACCAGCGTATCGGCGGCGGCGCCGTCTGTGACGCCGGGGCTGTTGGGCGAGCCGAAGGTGGTGGCGCCAGAACCGGCTTTCACCAACATGCTGTCCACATGGCCGTGATAGCCGCCGGCGAACTTGATAATGGCGGGCCGTCCTGTGACACCGCGGGCGAGGCGCAGGACCGACATGGCCGCTTCTGTTCCGGAATTGACCATACGGACCATTTCCAGATTCGGCACGCGCTCAATGACCTTTTCCGCCAGTTGAATTTCATATTCTGTCGGCGCGCCAAAGGACAATCCCTTGCGGGCGGCTTCAATGACGGCTTCGACGACTGTTGGAAAGGCGTGGCCCAGTATCATGGGGCCCCAGGAGGCGACATAGTCGATATAATCGCGTCCTTCAATATCCTTCACAAAAGCGCCGTGAGCCGACTCAATATAGACAGGGGCGCCGCCGACGGCGCCAAAGGCGCGCACTGGCGAGTTGACGCCACCGGGCATCAGGCGTTGCGCACGGGCATGGCGTTCTTCGCTGAGCGTCATGGGTGTGTGTCTCCTATTCTGCGATGGAAGCAAGGTCGTCCGGACATTGTTCCCGGTCAAATGCGGACTATAAGGCGCCCTGCCAGACGATCACAACGCCCAATCCGCCACCGGCAATATTTTAAGAACGATTGGGCTCGGGCGATGGCGTGGCCGGCGGCGGGGACGCATGGAACGGGGGATTCATCTGATAAATAAACGCGATGGCGGCCAGGTCGGATGTCCTTTCCCGGCTGGGGGGCGCCAACTGCTCGACCAACTGGTAAAAATGTTGGGGCGCCAGGAGCTGATCCCAGGAAACAGCGGTTGGGCGGAGGAGTCCTTCCCGGTCGGGGGCCAGATAGGTCAGGCGCGTCAAACTGGCGCCGGTGAGCGAAACAGGGCCGCGTCTGGATTGAATAACCAGGGGTTGCGCGCGTCGGCGATTGATCGTGGAGATGAGAAAGTTTTTGATATAAATGAACTTGGCGTTATGGTGATCGAATAAGTCCATCGCCGCCCTTTGCGCGGGAGACTGTGGCTTACGTCGCTCATCGGCAATCTTATAGCGAATGCCCGTGAATAAAAACTGGTTCAGATCCTCCAGGAGAAATTCCCGCAGGGCCAGAAATTCCGGGCTGGGTTCAAAACGGGAAGGCGCTGGAACGGTCGGAACCGGATCGCTTGTCGGTGTTGGGGGCGTCTCAAGGCTCGGTGGCGTCGGGGTCGGTGTGGCGACGACGCCCGTCGGCGCCATGGCCGGGGTGGTCCCGGCGTTGGTGTTGCCCTGGATGTAGGAAATGACGATGAAGGCTCCGGCGACCACTCCGATCATAATGGCGGCGGACAGGGCCAATAATCCGCCGATGGAGTTGAAAATCCCCGATTTTTCCACGAGGATGGACGATGGCGTGGCGGTGGTCACCGGATCGGGGGAGGGCAGGGCATCGGTGGGCGCCATGTTTTCGGTTAGCGGTGAGGCGTCCGTTGGTTGTTCCGAGGCCGGGATTATTTGCGTGGCCTCTTGACTGTTCTGGATGCTTCTAATGGCGCGAATCAGTGAAGGGTAGTCCGGGAAGCGATTTTCCGGTTCCTTCGCCATCATGCGCTCCAGCAGCCCGTTTATGGATTGGTCGATCGGCTCCGGCAGATCCGCAATGGGCGGGTAAGGGTCATTCACATGTTTCAGGACCATATCCATTGCGGTGCTGGCCTGATAGGGGGGGCGTCCCGAAATCAGATGGTAGAGCGTGGCCCCGAGGGAGTATATGTCGCTGCGGTGGTCGGCCGGTCGGCCTCGGCCCTGTTCGGGGGACAGATAAAAGGGGCTGCCAATCACGGAGCCCGCCTGTGTCAGTGACAAATCGTTTTCCTGTTGTTTGGCCAACCCAAAGTCGCCGACCTTGACACGGCCCTTTCGTTCCACCATCATCAGGTTGGCGGGCTTGATGTCTCGGTGGATGATTCCCATTTCCAGAGCGTAGTCCAGCGCTTCGGCCACCTGAACCGTAATGTCCAGGGCTCGGGCAATGGAAAAGCGGCCCCGGGCGCGCAGAGCGTCGTCGGCGCTTCGGCCCTCGACGTATTCCATGGCGAAAAAGATCAGAGACCCGACGCGACCAATATAGTAGATGCTGACAATCCCTGGATGTGTCAACCGGGCAATGGATTGGGCTTCATTCAGAAACCGTCGGACGTAGTTGGGATCCTTCTGAAAAGCCTGGGTGAGGATTTTGACAGCCGCCCGCCGATTCAGCGCCGGATCTTCGGCCAGATAGACTTGTCCCATACCGCCTTTGCCCAGAAGTTTGACAATGCGATAATGCCCCAGATGGCAGGGAAGGGCCAATTCACCGGAAGGGGTGAACGCGATCAAGGGTTTGGATTTGGAGGTGTCCTCTGCCATAAGCGCCTCTGGACCGGGCGTTGGGGATTCTCAAGCCTTCTGTTTCCGAAACCGGCATGACAATCGGGGCTGCCCTTCGCATTCCATCGCTCTGGGAGCCATTATGGCGCAGTCCGATGGCAGGGACAATCCCTTTATTCCATGTCTGAGTCAAAAACCCGTGCGGTTTTTCTTGTACGGTTTCGCCTTCTTTCTTATAGTTCCAAGCAGATTTCGGTAGGCACGGGGCGTCATTTTTTCGGGGATGTGCTCGAATCCAAATTTTATCAAGAAGTTTTACGCTTGTGGATAAAGGTTCTCCGTGTTTTGTCGATAAGGTTAGAAGAGTGGTTTCAAAGGGCTTGTTGTCTTCCGTCCGTTGGGGCCGAAGATGAGAGAACGGCGGATCGTTAAGTTTTATTTCAAGGGGTTGGCCTGATGGATATTGCGACCGTTGGGGGTCTGATCGTAACTGCGGCGTTGATTCTCTTCGCCATCGGCGATGGTCTGGGAAATTTTGTCGATATCAACTCAATGTTCATCACGATTGGGGGGACATTTGGCGCCACCTTTATTGCCTTCCCGCTCAACGAGGTTCTGGGGATGGGGGGCATCATCAAGAATACCGTCTTCAACAAAAGCCAGGATCCGGGCGATTTGATCGAGATGCTGGTGGATTTTTCGACCAAAGCCCGTCGTGATGGGATTCTGGCCTTGGAAAACGCCATCAAGGAAGTCGAAGACCTCTTTATGACGCGGGGGATTCAATTGGCTGTCGATGGTCAGGAGCCTGAGGCGATCGAGACCATTCTGACGACGGAAATCGACGCTTTGAAGGCCCGTCACGCCAAAGGCGCCGAAATCCTGAGCACGCTGGGGGCTCTGGCGCCGGCCATGGGTATGATCGGAACCCTGGTCGGTCTGGTGTTGATGCTTCAAAACATGGAGGACGCCAGCAAAATCGGTCCGGCCATGGCCGTCGCGTTGTTGACGACGTTCTACGGCGCGGTCATGGCCAACGTGATTTTCAACCCGCTGGTTGTGAAGCTTCGCGTGCGCAGCAGTGAAGAAGTCAACAACATGGAACTGGTCCGGGAAGGGATTCTGGCTATTTCGGCGGGCGACAACCCCCGGATCGTGGAGCAACGACTCCATGCGTATCTCCAGCCGAAATTGCGCAAGACGTCGTTCGATTAATCGTGGCGCCCCCCGGCGCCCCTGAGTTGTAAGGAAAACCATGGCGAAGAAAAAAAAGCAAGAGGAAGAGAAGGTCAAGAGCGACCCGTCTGTCGTCCTATTCCTGTCGCTGATGATCATCATGCTTGCCTTCTTCATCATGCTGAACACCATGTCGCAGCAGACGGCGGAGAAGACCCAGATGGCTGTCGAGACGCTTTTCAAGACTTTTGGTCCCGGCCCCAAGATTGAGGGAAACATCCCCGGCGACCGCGTTTCGCCCGGCAACAAGCCGGGAAAATATGTCGTCGCCATCCGTGAGAAGGATCGCATGGATTTCCTCGTTGGCGAGCAAGGGATGCTGGGCGAGATTGAAGTGCAAATTGTGGGTTTGGATAAAAAAATTGCTTTGTCCGGCGACTTGGCCTTTGCCGCCGGCAGTGATGAGCTGACCACCCCGTCTCTGAAGGTTTTGGATTTTCTGGCCGAGAATGTGGGGCCCTTGGGAAACCGTCTGCGAATAGAGGCCCATGCGTCCGAATCGCCGGATGAATTGGTCCAGCCCCATATTCGGGATTATCGGCATTTGACCAACCGGCGGGCGCGAAGTGTGGCCCATGCCCTGATCGAGCGGGGGATTTCGGTTGATCGGCTGATGGCCGGAGGGTATGGCGCCGACCGACCGGTCAAGCCCAATGAGTCGGCCATGGGGCGGGCGCTCAACCGACGGGTGGAAGTGGTGGTTCTGAACGGGGCCAATGTGACGTTCTGGGAATCGCCGCCCATTCAATCGGATTTCAGTATCGATTCGATTCGCAGTCTGTGGCAGGGCCAGTAGGCCTCCGAAAGTGGGAGCGGGAATTAATGTCTAAAGTGGATCCCAACGCATGGATGTTGACTTTTTCGGATCTGGTCACTCTATTGCTGACCTTTTTTGTCTTGCTGCTGACCATGCGGGCGATGGATGAAGAGCAATTTAAGGAAGTGTTCGGCCTCATGTCGCCCAATTTCATGGCCGGTCGGGGTGGGGGGGGATCCTTGATCAAGTCTTTCCAGGAAAAACCGCGGCTGCCGACCGGTTTGACGACGGGACAGGGTGTGTCGGTTCTCAATACGAAGACGCAGATTGCGAAGAAATTGAAGGACTTTCAAGACCAGATGATGGATCAAGGTGTCAATTTTTTGTCGTCTACGGATACGTTGACGATGCGACTCCCCAATTTGCGACTTTTCGGCACCGGATCGGCGCAGTTGGTCCCCGGCGCGGGGGATTTGATTATTGAATTGGGCAAGACCCTCCAAGATATTCCGTACCCTATGTTTCCCATCCGCATTGAGGGCTATTCGGACGAGGCGCCGGTGGGGGGCGG
>JADFCT010000006.1 GCA_017161665.1 Candidatus Sumerlaeota bacterium | reverse complement strand
GCAAAGCCCCGATAGGGGCGACACATAACAGCCCAGGGTGGAGCGACCGATAGGGGGCGGAGCCCTGGGTATGAAACAAACCCATAAGGCGCCGGCGCGCTTTTTGCCGCGCAGCGCGCAAAAAGCGTGACGGCGCCGACGGCCCTCCGCCAGCGACTCAAAATTTTCGAACGAGCCTATATCGTATCGAATAATCTATTATGGCACAGAAATGTATCGTTTCGGTGGGGCGGTATCCCTCTTCAGGGATGCCGCGGTTTGAATAGCAGAAATAAAAAAAGCCGCCGCGTTCGGAACGCGGCGGCGAGTTTCTCGAATCCGGAGATCTTTACCCGATTATTGGTCAGATTGGTCGAGAGGAATGACCGGGACATTGCCCAACGCGTGGTTGAACAGAATGATGCCGTCCAGGTTGTTGATAAAGCCGTCTATATTGATGTCGGCCCGGTCCGGACGCGCCAGGGTTTCGAGGTTGCCCAGCGACCAGTAGTAAATCAAGATGGCGTCCAGGTTGTTTGTGGTGTCGTCATCATTGACGTTGCCCAGTTGCGGCGTGTCTTCAGCGTCAGCGGGATTGGTTCCACTCAGCAATTCATAGCCGTCTGCATAGCCATCGCCGTCGGCGTCCACGTTTTCATCGTCGGGGTCCAGAATAAAGGGCACGCCGTCGCCGTCCATGTCCATATAGTCCGAAGACGAGGGATTCGGATCCAAGGCGTCCAGCGGATCGGTTTGCATGTAGAAATACTCCATGCCGTCCGCGAAGCCGTCACCATCCGTGTCCCATTCACGTGGATTGGTCATCACGAGGGTTTGAGTAGTGATCGACGTGGCGCAGTCGCCGGGCGCCTCTTCGCCGTCCAGCAAGCCATCGGCGTCCGAGTCGGGCAGGAGGATGTGCGTCCAGACCGAACCACTGGTCATCAGCAGTTCCGGATCGTCGGTTTCGCACAGGTCCGGCACATAGTCGAAGTCCATGTCCGAGGAGGACATGTTTTCGGCGAGCGTTCCGAGGTTGGCCGAATCCAAGGATTCCACCGCGTGACTTTGCCCGGCCGTGATGGCCAGAGCCGTGATGACGCAGATAACAGATAAATAATTGCGTCCAAATGATAATAACATCATGTACAACTCTCCTTTAATAGAATGTGATAAAGCAGTTCAGATCATGACACAAGAACGTGTAGCGATACAAGCTGTTTTTTCCGGTTCACGAAATTCTCATATTTTGAAGTATCCATGAGAATCAGTCTTATCTTTGGTTTGTAATGGAAAGGACCTCCCAAGTCTCTGAACGCATCGTGGCGGCAGTGGGACGCAGTGTCTGAGCGCAGAGAATGTATGTATCCCTTCCTGGATATCCGGGCAAGAATCCTTTCTTCCCGCCCTTAAATCCGTGAGGCATCTTGTAAGAAATAGAGCGAGAATCATACCAAAACTACGCTTTATTTTTTTTCCGTGGGGGAGAGGGGCTTGACCTTTTTCGAACCGATCCCTTGGCGCCGCTTCGGGTAGGGCCCGATGCCTGGTTGGTCCTAATGGGACAAAGACTCTCTGATACGACCTAAATATATAATGGACAAAAAAGTAAATCATTGAAGGAACTACCGACGAAATCGATGTTGGTTTGCTTGCAAATCGATTCTTAAAAAATGATAACAAAATTATAAAATAACCAAAAATATTGTATATATTGAGGTTATATGGAAAGTGTAGCCGCATTGAAGGCGTTTAGGAAACCATTCTGTGAAAGCGCGCTGCGCGGCAAACATCGCGCCGGCGCCTCGATTGCTCGCACTCTAACCCAGGGCTCCGCTCCCTATCGGTCGCTCCACCCTGGGCTATTATGTGCCACCCCTACCGGGGCTTGGCGGATGTTTGGCTTCCGGGGCGCGGGCCTTATCGGACAGCGGCGCCACGCCTCGACGCCATTTTCATCATTTGGTGTGTCCATTTTTAT
The DNA here is from genome assembly GCA_017161665.1 of Candidatus Sumerlaeota bacterium. Taxonomy (GTDB): domain Bacteria; phylum Sumerlaeota; class Sumerlaeia; order JADFCT01; family JADFCT01; genus JADFCT01. Next base: position 26,453 of record JADFCT010000006.1, on the reverse strand, counting down.
GGACATGGAGAACTCCCAATAAAAAAAGTTGCTCCCTTCCTGTATGGCATGGCACAAACGGGGAGGTCGCGTGTGAAGGCAACGCGCTAATATCTTATAAGCAGGAGGCATTTATGTCAGAAAAAGAACCGCATTCTGATTCTCGGATCGCTTTGTTTATCGATATTGAGAATCTCTTGGGGGGCGCATCGACCATTGGTCTGCCGTTGGATGTGGGCCCCATTCTCAGAGAACTTAAGGTATATGGCAAAGTACAGTACCGCAAATGTTTTGGCGATATTTTAAAAACGCTGAAAAGTGTGGGTCGAGAACGGGAGATCGACCGTATTCGGATCATGTTGCAGAGCAATTGTGTCAATATTGAAGACGTTCCCTATATGACCGCTCATAAAAATTCGGCTGATATTCGCCTGGTCATTGACGCGTTGTCTCTGGCTTATCAGTATAAGGACATCACCCATTTTGCGATTGTGGCTTCGGATCGTGATTATGTGCCCCTTTTCAATAAATTAAACGAATTGAGCCGCACGGTCATTGCCATCGGCGTTGACAAGGAAAACACCAATCCCGTTTTCATCACGTCTTCCGATCACTTGATTTATTATGAGGCTCTGTTCTTGAGCGCCAGTGTGGAAAAGGCCTCGGACGAAGAAAAAGAAGATGTGGAAGTCTTGCTGGAGTCGTATTTTGAGTTATTGCTTCAGGCGATTCGGCTTCTGGAAAACAGCGGGCGCAAGGCGGGCAGCGCGGCGGTGTTGATGGCCATGCGCCAGTTGCGATCCGACTTTTCACCCGAACTGGTCAAACTGGATGGCTTCAAGGAGTTCATCGACAAGGCCGTGGAAAGGAAGATTGTGGAGATCTTCCGTCCCGGTGGCGGCGCCGATTATATCCTGACGAAACCGAGCGCCGCGCGTCAGTCGGCCGATGAGAACGTGACCCAAGCGCCGGAGCCCGGCAAAGCGATTCAAGCGATCAAGGAGCATTATCAGCAAATTCTGGAGTCGCGTCTAAGGATTCCCTGGCCCGACCGGACGCAACGCCAGACGATCGTCACCGCTTTGCACGATGCCTATCAGCAACTGATTCAAAACGGTTCTTTCGAGTTGTTGAGCCTGAGCGATACAACGTGTGAGAATCTTTGGGATGCCGAGGAGAATATTTCCTCAAGCGCCGTCTATAAAATCGCCCTGTCCCTTTACTTCGGTCGATGCTTTCACTGCGAGCCGGGCTATAACAAACACAACCCTTTTATTGTGGGGTTGGCGACGGGGGAGGCGGATTGGGAGAGGAAACTGAATGAAGTGCTCATCCGTTCGGTCAACATGCGGAACCAGGGGGAGAAGGTGGCCGCCTTGCCGATGAGTCTGCTGCTGTTTGAGAGTGATGATGACGAATATGTGCAACGAACAGAGGAGATGATCGGGGAAGTGTGCGCCAGTTGAGTTCCTTTCGGCGCGTTGGGACCTCCGTTTTTTTATTGAAGCCACCCGCCGCAACAGCCCATACTCCATTTACTCGCCGTCATCGCATAGGAATTGGGAGGACGGCCCGTCGTTCAGGTTAATTTTCGGAGCCTCATCATGATGATCCTCGGAGGAGAGAAAAACATGGAGCAGGATAAGAAACCGTCGGGTGTTGATACCGTCCTGGGAGAAAACACATCATTCAACGGTCGAATTGAATCGCGCGGCACGTTGCGGATCGACGGGCGCGTTGAAGGCGAAATCGTCGCTCAAGATACCGTGATCGTGGGCCCGTCCGGGGTGATCAAGGCCAACGTCAAAGCCGCGTCCATCTCCGTCAGCGGTCAGGTGGACGGCAACATCCACACGACCGAAAAGGCGGAATTGCATCCCACGGCGACGGTCAACGGCGACATCAAAACCAAGATTGGCTCGCTGACGGTTCAGCCCGGCGCAAAAATCAATGGCACGTTGACGATGAAGGATGAAACGGCGGCCCCGACGGCGGCCCCGACGACGGCCCCGGCGCCGTCGCAACCGGCGGCCTCCAATGCGCCTTCGGAGGGACAGAAGGCCGGGGGCGCTTCTGAGCCGCCTTCGCCGCTTCAACGACGTAAATAATCGGCATGACGTCAGGCATGATTGATCCGGCCCCTCCGCCCTGGCGGGGGGGCTGGCCATATATGACGCGCGTGGGGGGGGTGGAAATTCAATTGACCCCGCCCGAGCCCCCGGCAATGATCCCATGCAAGCGACGTTCATTCCGAGAAAGGATTCCGATCCATGCTCCAATACGTTCAACGTATCCTGATTATGATGACCTGCCTGGTGGCAACCGGGTGTTTTACACCGCCTATTGAACAACCCACGATGGAAGACCAAGTCCTGGCCGAAATTCACGCGTTCTATGATCACGCCGCTGACGCCTATCTGATGATTGGACTCGAATACTTCAAACTGGCGTCCCAAATGGAAGAAAAAGGCGATGCGAAGGCCTATCAGGAATACGCCCGACAGGCCAAGGTCTATGCGCAATTTGCCGAACAGTGGAAAGCCTTTGCCGCTCAAGGCGCTGCCGGAGAGACCGGCCGTTTCGTTTCCGAATCCACCCCTCAAGGTCCGCCCAATCCATGATTTGCCTGCATGACGCGCGCCGTCCCCTATTCCATTCCGCAGGGTGTTTCCTTGGCGGCTGGATTGGTATTCTCGCTTTGATGCTCGGCGCGAACGCCGCCGAGACGGTCTGGGACCGGGTGGTCGCCGCCGTGAACGGTGAACTGATTACATTGAGCGAAGTGCGCGAAGCCGCCTGGGGACAAACCGGCGCTCAGTCGGCGATACAGACCGACCAAGACGCCCGCGAACTGGCGAAAGCCCTGGATGGTATCATTGACCGTGTCCTCTTAACCCAGGCCGCTCAGAAGATGGGAATCGAAATCGATCGCGAAGTCGTGGAGCGAAATGTTAATGATCTTCTCAAAACCTTTCGCCGGCGGTTTTCGTCCGATGAGGCGTATCGGCTTTTCCTGCGGAAGAGCCTTCTGGATGAAAACACACTCCGGGAACTGGTACGGAAAAAGGAAAGCGATCAGTATTTAATCCATCGCGCCATTGCGCAAAAGGTGACAATCACCCACGAGGAGGTGGCCGAATTTGAGGCCCGACGCAAGGCGGAAGAAAAGGATACGGTGGCCTACGACATTGAGCAAATTCTGATCGCCATTCCCGAATCCGATTCGCCGGCTCAGGCGGCGCATCAGGCTTTGAGCCAGGCCGTGGACCTGATGGCGCGCCTACAGCGAGGCGAAGAGATGGCCCAACTGGCCCTCCAATATTCCGCAGATTCCGCCACCCGCTATCAGGGCGGCGCCATCGTTGGGTTGATGCCCTCTCGGCTCAATCCCGCCTTACGGGTGGCCATTGAATCCATGAAACTCGGCGAGGTTTCCGCGCCCATCAAAACGGAAAAGGGATATCATGTCATTCGGTTGAGCCGGATTCATGATGCGGAAAGCATTCTGTATCAGGAAAAAGCGGCTGTCGTTCGTCAAAAATGGATTGCCGATTTGCGGCTCAAAGCCAACGTTCAGTACTTCCCTCTGGAAACACCGTCCACAACTGCTGACGATGAAGCCACTTCGGTGACAGCAAAGGATCTTCCACAACCGTGAGTCAATCATCCCAATCAATTTCGTATTCCCGTATCGCCGTGACATTGGGGGATCCGGGCGGCGTGGGGCCGGAGATTGTGGCTCGGGCTCTGACCGGGGATCTGCCGCCGGAGGGCCGTTATGTGGTGGTCGGCCCCGCCGAGCCATTCCGTCAAGCCCTACGCGCCCTGGGGGCTGAGGGCCTCGCTGCATCGCTTTGTGTTCTGCAGGATCCGGCTGCCATTGATTGGGAAAAGGGCGGCTTGACGGCGCTTGAGCCGGAGGGAAGCGGGCGGTGGCCTGCGTTTGAACTTGGTCGGATTACGGCCCACGGGGGCGATGCGGCGTTTCAATCGCTTTGCCTGGCCATTCGTCTCGCCATGGACGGTCGGGCGGACGGTATCTGCACGGCCCCGCTTCACAAACAGGGGCTGCATCTGGCCGGTCATGACTTTGTGGGGCATACGGAAATTCTGGCTCATGAAGCCGGCGTGCGCCGGGTGGTCATGTTGCTGCAAGGAGGTGGATTGCGTGTGGCCTTGGTGACGACACATGCTCCCATTCGCCAACTGGCCGATTTGATTACACCGACGGCTGTCCGTGAGACAATTGAAATCGTTCATCGCTCCCTGGTCCAGGACTGGGCCTTTGTTCGGCCCCGCATCGCCGTGACGGGGCTCAACCCCCACGCCGGAGATGGGGGGGTGTTGGGCGATGAAGAAGCATTGGTGATCCGTCCCGTTCTTGAGGCGGTTCGGGCCAACGGCATCCCGGTCGAAGGCCCACTGGCTGCCGATACCGTCTTTCATGCCATGCGCGAAGGGCGATATGATTGTGTGGTCGCCATGTATCATGATCAGGCCCTTGGCGCGCTCAAAACCGTCGCCTTTCACGAAGGGGTCAATATTACGCTGGGATTGCCCTTTATTCGCACGTCCGCTGATCATGGTTCCGCCATGGACATCGCCCCCCGTTACTGCGCCAATCCCGGCAGCATGCGATGCGCGTTGCGCGACGCGGTGATTCTGGCGCAATCCCGTCAATCCATTCTCAGAGAACCGATGTCCCATGACTGAAAACAAGGCTCCTCAACGCTTGTCGCCCAAACAGGCGCGGCGTTATATTATCGACTTGCTCAAGCGCTATGGCCTGAGCGCTGAGAAATCATTGGGGCAACATTATCTGATCAATGAGGATGTCTTGGATCAGGTCGTGGCCGCCTGCGCCTTGGGCGCCTCAACCGCCGTGATCGAAGTCGGCGCGGGCATTGGCAACCTGACCACGCGCCTGGCCGAGTCGGCTCGACGCATTGTCTCGTTGGAACTGGATCGCAAGTTTGCCGTCTTGCACGAGAAAATGGCGGCTGCCTACGACAGTTTGTCTTTTGAATATGGCGACGCCATGAAGTGGCCCTGGAAAAAGCCGGCTCGTGACTGGCTGGAGGAACCCGATCTGGTCATCGCCGGCAATATCCCCTATCAGATCAGTTCCCCCCTCCTGAATGCCATATTAAAGAGTCCGCTTCCCTGGCGGCGAATTGTCTTCCTCGTCCAATTGGAAGTCGGCGAACGTCTGTGCGCCCATCCGGGTGAGAAGATTTGGGGGGCATTGCCGCTCAAGTTCGCCCTGGTTTCCCGCCCGGAACTCATCGCCGTTGTCCCGCCCACCCATTTTTTTCCCCGGCCCCGCGTGCATTCGGCGATCCTGCGTATCGAGCGGCTCGATAGTCCTGCGCTTCCCATGCTCGAAGAACAAATTCAGTTTTTTAAGATGGCCGACGGCCTCTTTGCGCATCGTCGCAAACAGGTTTTCAACTCTCTCCATCAGGCCGGGGCGCTGGGGCTGAATCTGGAGCAATGGAAACAGGCGCTTGAGGATGCCGGCATTGATCCCGTCCGGCGGGGCGAATCGTTCACGCTATCCGAAGCCATCACGCTTTATCGGGCGGCCGAATCCATTCGGAACGCGTAAGGCCGGTCAGTCTATTGGTTCGGTCCGGATGTGGCGGCGCAGGCGGATAAATCGCCAACGTCTCCGCCAGACGACTTGTTTGCCGGTGGGCTTATGATGGATGAGGTCCATCAACTGTCCGATTTCGTTATAGGATGGCGGATAAGACTCCCCCGTCAGATCGGTGAGCCAGTTCCGCAGCACACGGCGGAGGATGGCGGGGTGCAGTTCTTTCAAGTCCCTCAGGGAAATGGTGTGGGGGGGGGCGTGGGGGGTGAAATCCCATTGATCCGCAATGGATTTCGCCACGGTTTCCATATAGGCGTCGTCGGTTCGAGCTGTTTCGGCGGCGCGAAAGAGGGCGTCGCGGATGGACGGATTGAAGGTGGATTCAAGGTGGGGGATAAGGTCCAGTCGGACACGGTTTCGAAGCCGGTCGCGGTCGCGGTTCGAGGCGTCCTCGCGCCAGTGGATTCCATGCGCGCAGGCCCACTCGATGATCTGAGAGCGAGACAGGTCATAGAGGGGGCGGACGATTCGGAACGTTTCGCGGATTGTCACCGGGCCGAAGGCGGCGAGTCCCGCAAGTCCGGCGCCGCGAATCAATCGCATCAACACCGTTTCGGCCAGATCATCCCGTGTGTGTCCCACGGCCACGACGCCGGCGCCGATGGCGTGGGCATGACAGCGGATGGCTTCAAAACGGGCGTCACGCCACAGGGACTCCACAGAGGTGTTCGCCTGACCGGTGGCGGAGCGCGCGGTCAGGTTCAGATGTTCGACGTGACACGGCGTTCCCAGTGTTGAGGCGATGGATTGGACGTGCTGCGCATCGCCGGTAGATTCTTCGCCCCGCAGTCCATGGTCGATGTGGATGACGCGCAAATCCAATGGCGCCTCTTCCGCATAGCGACTCAGGATATGGAGCATGACCATGGAATCAACACCCCCGGACACAGCCGCCAACAGGGGGCCGCGTCCGGGGGACATGTTTTCGCGGATCAGGGTTTCGATCGCCGTATGATAAACCCCATCAAGGGGCTTTTGCGCAGGGGGCATTATTCACCGCGCCGCTGTGGCGGCGGCGTATCCTTGTCCGAGCCGAAAATTGCAAACACCCCGCCCATAGCAAAGAAGATGAAGAGGATCACCTTGATCAGGCCGTGCATCTCAATGGTGGGATTGGTTTTGGAGATCTTCATGTGCCAGAGGACGTAACAGATCCACGTGCCCCAATAGATGATAAACAAAGGGGATTTTCGCCGATACAGAGCGTCAATCCCATACAGAATAACGGTCAGCCAGGCCACGGCCAGACCGATGCCGATAAATAGTGGGATGTTTTGATTCACGGAGCCAGCACCTCATCATGGATTTTTGAAAGAGTTTGTCTTCTTCTGATGCGTCGGTCAAGCGAGATTCCGAATGGGACGGAGGGGACGGGGGGCGCCCTTGGTTTTGCGCCCTTTTATTCGATGTGAAACAGAGAAGGCGGCGCGGCAGCCTAATCGGTTGCCTTCGCCTGGTTTTCTCAATATCCTTTTGTCATCTCAATCGAAGGGAACCATTATGCGATCGTTTGTTTTTACGGGCCTTTGTCTCGTCATGCCATTCGCGCTGAGGGGACTTGGGCCTTTTGTCCCCGCTGCGCCTGCGTCTGAAGCCTCTGAAGCCAAGCCGGTCTTCGCGTGTAATTTCGAGGCGGAGGACTGGTATAAGGAGTGGGGACTGAAGCAGGCGCCGCCGCGGGTGGATATCGTTGATTTGGATCCGGAACTGAAGTTCGAGCCATTGACGGGAAAGGCGTTGCGCATCCGCGTTGACAAAGGGGGCCACTACGGTCTGAGCCTGGAATATGATTTCAAAAAAATGCTGGGTGAAGAGCCGGAAGCCATTTACTTTCGCTATTACATTCGCCTGGCGGATGATTGGGATCCGAAACGGGGCGGCAAAATGCCTGGGTTTGGCGGGACATACGGTCGCGCGGGTTGGGGGGGGCGTCCCGTCAAAGGCTATAAGGGATGGTCCGCCCGGGGCTCCTTCGACGGTCAGCGGGATGGGAAAACGCTCATGGGATTTTATTGTTATCACGCCGATATGACCGGTCAATACGGGGCAATCTGGAAATGGGATCGCGAGCAACGGGGGCGATTGGAAAACAACCGCTGGTATCGGATTGAGCAATATTGCCGCATGAATACGCCGGGCGAAAAAGACGGTATCCTCCGCGCCTGGGTGGACGGAAAACTGGCCTATGAGAAAACGGACTTGCGGATGCGGCAAGATCCGAATCTCAAAATCCAGAATATCTGGATCAATATCTATCACGGCGGCACATGGGCGGCGGAAACGGCGGATCATCTCTACATCGACAATGTGGCCGTTTCCACGCGACCCATTGGGCCTTGAAACAGCCGTTCAGCGTTTCAAAATCGTTTTCAGAAAGCGCCCGGTATGCGAGTGGGGGTGCTGGGCCATTTTCTCGGGCGTGCCGACGCCCAGGATGCGTCCGCCCCCCTCGCCGCCTTCGGGGCCCAGGTCGATCAGGTGATCAGCGGTTTTAATTACGTCCAGATTGTGCTCAATCACAATGACTGTGGACCCTTCATCCACCAGCCGGTTCAAAACAGCGAGCAGATGCTTGATATCCTCGAAATGTAGACCCGTTGTCGGTTCATCCAGGACGTATACGGTGTTGCCTGTGTTGCGTTTCGAGAGTTCTTTGGCCAGTTTGACCCGCTGGGCTTCGCCGCCGGAAAGGGTCGTGGCCTGCTGGCCCAGATGGATATAGCCCAGCCCCACGTCACACAGGGTTTGCAGTTTGGAGCGGACCAGTGGGATGGCGCTAAAGAAATCCGTCGCTTCTTCCACCGTCATATCCAGAACCTCGGCGATATTTCGCCCGCGATACATGACCTCCAGCGTTTCGCGATTGAATCGCCGCCCTTTGCACACGTCACAGGTCACATAGACATCGGGCAGGAAGTGCATTTCAATTTTCATCACCCCGTCGCCTTTGCATGTCTCGCAACGCCCCCCTTTGACATTGAAAGAAAAACGGCCGGGCTGATAGCCTCGCGCCCGCGCTTCGGGCAATTGAGAAAAGAGGTCACGGATCAGCGTGAACAAACCAATGTAGGTGGCCGGATTCGAACGGGGCGTCCGCCCGATGGGGGACTGGTCCACATTGATCACTTTGTCGATGAGTTCCAGTCCGTCCAGCCCTTTATGAGCGCCCGGTTTGTCCGATGCTTTATATAAAACCTGAGCCAACCGCCGATAGAAAATGTCATTCACCAGGGTTGATTTACCTGAACCGCTCACGCCCGTTACGCAGGTGAATACGCCCAGTGGGAATGAGACGTCCATGTCTTTCAGATTGTGCTCCGTCGCGCCGCGCACGATGAGCGTTCGCTCCGGATTGATGGGCCGCCGCTTTTTCGGTACGGCAATTTTCTCAACGCCGGACAGGTAGCGCCCGGTGATCGACTCCGGCGAGCGCATGATTTCTTCGGGTGTTCCGGCGCAGACCACTTCGCCGCCCAGACGTCCGGCTCCGGGGCCCAGGTCAATCACGTAGTCGGCGCGACGGATGGTGTCTTCGTCGTGTTCGACCACAATGACCGTGTTGCCCAGGTCTCTTAACGACTCAAGCGTTTCAATGAGTCGATGATTGTCCCGTTGATGGAGACCGATGGACGGCTCGTCCAGGATATACAGGACGCCCACCAGGCGCGAGCCGATCTGGGTCGCCAGCCGAATGCGTTGGCCCTCGCCGCCCGCCAGTGTTCCCGATTTTCGATCCAGCGTCAGATAGTCCAGGCCGACATTTTCGAGGAAGGAAAGCCGCTCGCTGATTTCTTTGACCGGCTGCTTGGCGATCATCGCCTCACGTCCCTTCAGTTTCAGACCGTCGATGAATTTGCGCGCTTTCGTCACGGATAGACTTGAGAATTGAGCGATGTTTTGTCCCCCGATCGTGACGGCCAGCGCTTCAGGCCGCAATCGGCTGCCGCCGCAGGCGGGGCAGGGGTTGTCACTGAAGTACTGCATGTAATGGTCCCGCATCATTTCCGATGCCGTTTCCTTGAGCATGCGGTGGATACGCGAGACGACGCCTTCCCATTTGTGCTGGTTGCGATATTCGCCCCCCGTGGCCGTTCGATAGACAATCGGGACTTTTTCGTCGCCCGCTCCGTGGAGCAATAGATTGCGATGCTTGGGGCTGAGTTTTTTCCAGGGGCGGTCCAGATCGATTTTGAAATGACGGGCGACCGATTCGATCAATTGCGTATTCCAGGCTTTGCTTCCCTCTTCGTTTTTTTTGCTCCGGCGCTTGGGCTTTTCCTTTTTCGGCGTTTCGTTGCTCTCCGATGTGTCTTTGTCAAAAAAACCACCCCAGGGGCGAACGGCGCCTTCGCGGATACTCAGGGACGGGTCCGGAACCAGCAGATCTAAGTCCACTTCCTGATGGGTTCCCAAACCGTTACATGCCGGACAGGCGCCATAGGGGGAGTTGAACGAAAAGATGCGCGGTGTCTGTTCCAGCAACTGGGGGCCGTGATCGGGACAGGCCATGGATTCGCTGAAGGTTTCTTCATGAGCCGGCTGCTCCCCGGCCGACTTGCTGGAGGGCAGGACCACGACGGTCACCAGACCTTCGGCTTTCTTCAAGGCGATTTCCACCGAGTCCGTCAATCGCCCGGCCACATCGCCCTTGATCACCAGCCGGTCCACGACAATTTCGATCGTGTGTTTATGCGTCTTTTTGAGTTTAATGGGTTCATCCAGGTTGTAGATAACGCCGTTCACGCGAGCCCGGACGAAACCTTCTTTCAGGGCTTGCGCAAAGAGTTTTTCATAGGTTCCCTTCCGGCCCCGGACAATCGGGGCCATGATCAGAACGCGCGCGTCGGCGGGATAGGCCAGGACCCGATCCACGATGTCCTGCACCGTTTGACGCTCCAGAGCGATTCCGCATTCCGGACAGTGGGGACGGCCCACATTCGCATAGAGCACACGGAGGTAGTCGTAGATTTCCGTCACCGTTCCCACGGTCGAACGCGGATTGCGGCTGACCGATTTCTGTTCGATGGAAATGGCCGGACTCAATCCCTCGATGTGATCAACCTTCGGCTTCTGCATCTGGTCCAAGAACTGCCGCGCATAGGCGGACAGCGATTCCACATATCGACGCTGGCCCTCGGCGTAAATGGTGTCAAAGGCCAGCGAGGATTTCCCCGAACCGCTCAGACCCGTGACGACGGTCAGCGAATGGCGCGGAATTTCCACATCCACATTCTTGAGGTTATGCTCCGCTGCGCCGTACACTTTCAGATTGCGTTGAGTCATAAAAGGCCCACTCCCACGGGGCGATCATCCTTTGAATCCTGCTCAGGCATTCCGGCAGGCGCAAACGTGTTTGCGCTGAATATGGCCTTTTTGCCGGAGCCGTCTGTCAACTCATACCGTCGAAAACCGGGCGGAACGGTTCTGTGTTCGCCCCCTCCAAACTGGACACGCCGGAATCGGGCAATGGAAGTCGTCCAACATGAATCGCCGGCGTCGGTTTCCGCGTCCGACGGCGAGACGGGGTCATTGGTTTTCGCGATAGTCTCAAGGCCGACGAAATCTTAGAGATGACGAATGCGCCATGTCAAGCCAAGGCCCTTTGGGGAGAAAAACGGGAAAATGACGTCTCGCTCCTGTTGGCCTTGATCTATCATCGCGACTGCGGCATCATTCCTTTCATTCAGTTGAACCGGTTCGCCGGAATCAACGGGTCGTTTTGGTTTTCAGAATGTCTTCAAATCATTTCGGATTTTCGATGGAAGGATAAAAAAATGCGTCGCTTCGCCGCCCCGTTCATTGGGTTGTTGTTCTTTTGGGTCTATGCGGAAATGGTTCCCGCTCAGACTTCCTCCACGGCCACGCAGGCGGCCTCGCCGGATGACCGGATCGCTCAAATCGCTGAAGCCTCCACACAATTTGAGCAACCAACGATTCGGATGCCCCAAAATGTGGGGGGCAAAAAAATCCTGCTGATCGAAATCAAACATGATTTTGCCACGGATATGATCGATTCGCGAACCGCTTTCCTGTTGAAGCGCGCCCAGGCGCGTGTCGAAGAAGGCGATATCGGCGCCGTCCTTCTCGATATTCGCACGCCCGGCGGCTATACGGCCCATGCTTTTACGGCCCGTGACGCGCTGATGGACATGAGCCCCGTCATCACCACCTGCTATGTCCGCCAGGCCATTTCCGCCGGTTCCCTGCTGATGTTGGCCTGTGATAATATCTTCGTCGCGCCCAACGCCACGCTGGGGGATGCGCAGACAGTGATGATGGGCCTGGGGCAAGTGACTTCCGGCGAAAAAGACGAGGCCCTTTTTGATAAACTTTCTGCGGCCGGGCGCAGCGAATGGGAAGCGACCGCCCAGGCCAAAGGCCATCGCTCCGATGTCGCCGCCGCCTTTGCCGATCGGCGCGAATCCGTTCCAGGGATCAACGAAGCCGACCGCATCTTGATCTTGACCGGCAAGGAAGCCGTGGCCGCTCGCTTGGCCATTGCCGAAGTCTCCAACTTCGCCGACCTGCCTGCCCTGTTGGGAATGGCCGATGCGGAAATTGTGGTTTTTCACCTGAGCTCGCGCGAAAAGTTTGCCCTTTTGATCAAAATGTTTTCCGGTCTCTTTCTGGCCCTGGCCGTTCTGGGGATCTTTATCGAAGTTAAAAGTCCCGGCTTCGGAATCCCCGGTGGACTGGGGCTTCTCAGTCTGGGCATTTTCTTCTGGGCCAATTATATGGATATGACCGCTTCCTGGTTTGAAATCGGCCTTTTTATGATTGGCCTCAGCCTTATCTTTGCCGAGATTGTCATCATCCCCGGATTCGGCGTCGCCGGCATTTCGGGTATCTGCTGTGTGGGGGCCAGCTTGTTTCTGTCCATGTTCACCGTTCCCGACCTTGAGCTCGGCTGGGACTGGGCGATCGTTTCGCAACAGATTCAATGGCCTTTGATTAATCTCGCCTTCGCCATGGTGGTCTTCCTTATTGTCGGCGCCTTGGTCTTCCGGTATCTGCCGGATACGATTTTGTGGAGGCGGCTGACTCTTCAGACGGCCATGATGGCGGATCAGGGCTATGTCAGTGTCAACGACAACAGTGAATGGATCGGACGGGAAGCCGTGGCTCGCTCCACGTTGCGTCCCGGCGGGATCGTGGAAGTTGATGGCAAACGCCTGGATGCCATCAGCGATGGCGAATGGATCGAAAAAGGAACCCCGGTTCGTGTCATTGGCCAGGATGGGGCCCAGGTCGTTGTGGAAGAGGTGCGCAAGAAATAAAAGGAATCAGGGCTTATTGTTCCGATGCCATGAGTGCGGATTCGTTTTCATGGTCTTGTCGCATCAGCTCCCGAATGGCGTCGCTGAACAGAACGCCGTCCGATAGGCTCTGTCTTTCCACTTTGGAATCCATGCCCATTTTCCAGGTGACGGTCATCTGGTTGCTTTGATAATCGTAAGCGACCGCCGCGCTGAGGGCGTTGGGATTGATGAACACGCGAATCTGTGAGAGCAGGAACCCTTCGTTAAGCAAGACGCTGACAATGTTCGTCAGGCTGTTGAAATGGGGGGCGATAATGGAAAATGAGACATTGCGCATTTCGCAGGGGCGAACATCGAAGGTCTTGATTCGCATGGTCAGTTGACCCAACAGGTCGGTCTCTGATCCGCCATAGACCATGTCACGCGGGCTGATGTGGGCCATGTATCCGAATCGCCCCGCATCTGATCCGATCAAGCCGGTACACGTCGATATGCCAAAGGTTTCGAGCCATTGATCAGGCTCGGCCCGAAGCAATTCATCCATATCCACACGTGACAAGCGCGCATCGGGGACTGGCGGGATGGCTGAAGAATTGGGTGGCGCATACAGTTTCTCCAGGACCTCTCCCAAGCGTTCCTTATAGTACCACTGGCGCTGCATATAGTGGTTTGTGAGCACTTCATCTTGATCGATTTTCGCCACAACCAGCCACTGCGTACCCATAAAAGGAACCACTTCGAAAGAGGTAATGGCTGTAATTCCCCGATAATCGGTGACGACGCGATTTCCTTTTCCTTCTGTGAATTTAGGTTCAATGTTTCGATTGTCGAGGCGCTGGGTCAGGATGGTGGAGTCGCCTTTGAAATTGGATTCGGTCAACATATAGCCTTGGTCATTGACCAGAAAAGTTTCTCCCGTGGCCCCGATGTCCTGCATCCAGGCGAAAATCATGTTGATCCTGTTGATGGAGTGTTGGAGAACCAGCCAGCCCGCTTGAACGCCCTCCGAATGGATCGGTTCCACAAAGAACGCGCCCGGTTCTCTGGATGGACGGTATTGGTGAAAATCCACAAAGACCTCTTCGGTGGGCCGTTTCTTTATACATTTGGCAAGCAGACCGTCTATTTCGTCTTGCGTAAGATTCGCATCGAGATCAAGTTCCTTTCGCAAGGTGTAGAACACATTCCCATCCATATCGATAAAGAGGAAATCGTAAAAGGTGAGGTAGTTTTGGATGTAGTACTGATTGAATCCCGCTCGAATTTCGGCCACGTTATCTTGGAGATCCTTGGGCACGGCGCCCTGGGCTGCGGCGCGCGCGAAGTTGAGGTTGACGAGGAAGAATTGAAGAACGACCTTGTCCTGAGCGGCTTTCAGCGCCAAGTTGTGGATACGTTCACAATGGTCGCGCAACTGTTGCGCTTTTTGTTCCCTCACATGATCCAACTGGAGCATGGCCCATTCTTCCGGTCCTTTGCTGGCGTGGATGATTGAGGGGGATAGACCGCACAGTGCCGCGACGAATACTACAATGAAACGAATCCCTTGGCTGTGATTCCGTTTGTTCCGGGACATATTCATTCTCCTGTGTTTTGTTTCTGGAATGATCGATCAGTAATCATGAATGGGAATCGGTTGTTTTTGTTTCGATTAAAGTCCGAAAGAGCTCCTTATACCGTTCGGTCACCGTGTTGACGTCGTGATGCTGCGCCACATAGGCAGAGGCGGCTTTGCTTTTTCTCGCATACAGATTTTCGTCGTCCCAAAGGCGCTGGACGCCGTCCCGCAACGCGGGTTCCTCTTCGCCTGTCAAAACGCCCCCATCTTGTTCGGTGAGAATTCCGTTTGGATTGACGACCATGGAAACCACCGGCGTTCCACGGCTCATGGCTTGAAGAAAGATATTCGGAAAACCTTCGTACTCCGAGGTGTTCACCAGAATACGGGCCTGGTCGAAGTATCGGTTGATTTCCTGATAGGGCACATTGCGAACGAGGTCCAGATTCTGGATGGTTTCGGCTTCGGTGGTGATGTGGTCGAAGTAGTCGGCGTTCGGCCCGCGCGAAGCCACCATTACAAACCGTCGCTCCGGCATGGCCCGGGCCAGTCGGAGGAATATCTCCGCGCGCTTCATGGGAATCAACCGTGACACCCATAAAACCACGTCCCCTTCGGGGCGGTGATCGGTTTCGGGCCTTTGACACAAACTCGGTAAAAGCAACCCGTCGCGCCCCAGCCGCGCCTTCAGGAGATCGATTTGGGTTTCATTCTGGCAGATGATCGGGTCACAGCGTCGGAGACCATACCGAAAACTCCATCGGTATGGCAATGGGTGCGTGCGCTCAAAGGTTCCGTCCAGGTTCGCATTGCTGGCGGCTCGAAAAATGCAGGGCTTGCCCGCCCGGCGACAATAATAAGCAATGATCCCCGTTTCGATTCCGGCGCAGGATTGCAGGTAGATGTCGGCATCCACGGCCCGGGCCGCGCGATACAGGCCGCGAACGGACGCGACCCGCTTCCAGAGGCGATGCCGTTTCCCCCACGCGCCGCCCTGGTCGATTTTGAGCAATCGCACGCCATCAATGATTTCCTCCGCGTCCTGACCGTCGTCACGACAAATGAGGGTGACCTCAAAATTCGAGTCGCGCGCCAGTTCCCGGGACAACAGGTACATCTGCGTTTCCGCTCCGCCAAATTCCAGGCGGCGGTCAGGACGAAACACGGCATACGCCTTGAGGAGAACAATCGCGATTTTGATCGGCATCGATGAGAACGATCCTGGAGGGGGGTCGGGCAAGGCGGTCACGATCTTTCGGCCCTATGATCCTTTGGGGCGCCGGGCATAGTCATGAATCACCACGCGGTTTCGTCCGGAGGCCTTGGCGTGATAGAGCGCTTCATCCGCCTGCTGGACCAGCCGCAGGACGATCAAGTCCACATCTTCGCCGCGCGTGTCCACTTCATACGAAGTGACGCCACAACTGATGGTCACGTTGCCTTCCACTCCGTGATAACGGACCGTGTGATGTTCCACAGCCGCGCGAAAGCGTTCGGCGACGGCCACGGCAGCGTCAACCCGCGTGTTCGGCAGCATGATGACAAATTCCTCACCGCCATAGCGGGCCACCACATCCTCCTGGCGAAAAACATTCCGGGCCACTTCGCTGAGGGCCGCCAGGACGCGATCGCCAAATTGATGGCCGTATGTGTCGTTGCATTTTTTGAAATGATCCACATCAAACATGGCCACGGACAAGGGTTCCTTGTGGCGACGGGTGCGGCTGACTTCCTGGCGGATTCGCTCCTGGAAAGCGCGATGATTCAACAACCCCGTCAGGCCATCCGTGTTGGCCTGATTTTGCATCCGTTGCGCCGCTTCATATAACAGTTGATTGACAATCTGAACCGAGTCTTCGTCGATGACGTTCTCTGTCATGTCGATAAAGGCATAAATGGTGGAACGGTGGTCTGCTTTCGTTCGCAAATGAGCCCACTGCAAAATAACGGTGATCCGTCGTCCATCCTGACGATGCCAATCCTCGCGTCGGGGGCGACCGGGGATCGGATCGGCGGCGCCGACGTCCAATCCCTGGAAACAGTCTCCCAGCGTCACGTCCTTCAAGGCGTCCCGGTGATAACCGGTAATGACGGCGGCCGATCGATTCCAGAAAAGGACATCACCGGCAGCGTCCAGCACGGCCACGCCCACGGGGAGCCAGTCGAGAAGTTGATACAGAAACTCAGCGTTATCAAAATCGACCTGGAGATGTTGTGACACATGATTCATGGAAAAGTCACCAGAAGTGAGTAAAAGTTGCTCAAAACTTGACACATCATCCCATGCCCACTCTGTTCGATCAACCAAAATACCCCCTCGCCGTATAGCGATCTTTCACCTTATAGCGCCATCAAGGCGCTATGCCAATGGCGGGTGGGCGTATGAGATGGTTCGCAAAGACAGCAAGACGGCAAGATACTTAGCAGGCGCTTTTCGCGTTGGGTCCGGATCGATTCAGAAAATCCAAGACCAGCGCCGCGGCGCGCCGGCTGGCGCCACCGCCCCCCAGCCCCTCCCGAACCTGACGCAGTTGAAAGACCATGTTGGCGCGTCGCTCGTCATCGCGCAGAATCGCGAGCGTTTCATCTGCAATCCGTTCGCCCGTACACTGATCCTGGAGCAGTTCCGGCACGATCCGTTCATTGGCGACGATATTGACCAATCCAAGAAACGGCAGTTGGATGACCAGTTTCCCAATGAACCAAGAAAGAAAGGACACTTTGTAAACAATAATCATCGGCACGAGCATGGCGCCCGTTTCCAGTGTGGATGTGCCGGATTTCACAATCTCAAAATCCAGCGCCTTGCGCATGTTCAACCGGCGTTCTTCGATGATTTTTACCGGCACGTGGGGAAACCGGTTCAAATACTTTTCGATCAGGGACCGGTCGATCGTTGTCGAGCGGGGCAGCACAAATTGGGCATTGGGGATGGCTTCGCGAATGCGTTCCGCTGCTTCCATCAGAACCGGCAACAGGCGCACCACTTCCGGCTTTCTCGAACCGGGGGCAATACCGATCAGGGGTTGGTCGGGGTCCAGGTCGAAATGCTCGCAGACCTCCTCCCGATTCTGGGTAATGCGAAGCGTGTCCAGAGTGGGGTGGCCAATATAGTGGACATTGACGCCCACCTCCTGGAACATTTTCCGTTCAAAAGGGAAAATGACCAGGGCCAGATCCACCACTTTCGCGAATTTGAAAATCCGGCTGTAATGCCAGCCCCAGAATTGGGGGCACTTGAAATAAATGACCGGAATGCCTAAATCTTTGGCCATTCGGGCCACTCGCAGATTAAATCCGGGATAGTCCACCAGAATCACAGCGTCCGGACGATCTTCCTCCAGACGCGCGCGCACCATTTTCAGGAGATTCAGAATCTTTCGGATATTTCGGATGACGGGCGTGACGCCGACAATGGCCAGATCTTTGACCATGTTATGCAGGATCTCCACGCCCGATTCAGCCATTTGGGGGCCGCCGAGGCCATAGAAGGTTAAATTCGAATCGCTCCGCTTCATCCATCGGATCAAGCGGCCCGCATCCAAATCTCCTGAGTTTTCACCCGCGACAATAAAAATCCGGCGATCGGCTGACATAATCATCCTTAATCATGTTGGTAATCTGCACGGCCAGAACCAGGGCGTTCTGCGCATGTTCGCCCCGCACCTGCGGTTCCACTCCCTTGTGAACGCATTCGATGAAGTGATCAATTTCGGCTTTGAGGGGCTCTTCTTTCTTCAACCGTTCCACCTTGCGCTTGATGGTCATCTCTGGCTCACCCGGAGCGGCGTCCGGATTCGGCTCCAGTTTGTATACCTCCAAAGCCGGTTTGGCGTAATCGATGGAGAAATACGCGCCCTGCTGGAAGATGCGGATCTTGCGCTTTTTGGTCGGCGTGACACGGCTGGCCGTGATGTTGGCAATACAGCCAGTGGCAAAACGTATCCGGACATTGGCGATGTCGATTCGATCCGACAATACCGGGCAGCCTACGGCATCAATCGAAACCACTTCAGAGTTCACAAGGTTCAGAATAATATCGAGATCGTGGATCATCAGGTCCATGACGACACCGATGTCCCGTACCCGTGGATTAAAAGGGCCCAAGCGGTGGGCTTCGATAAAGACCGGTTGATTCGCAACTTTGTGGAAATGTCGTATGGCGGCGTTGAACCGTTCGATGTGGCCGACCTGAAGGATCACTTCTTTCGCGCGCGCCAGGTGAATCAGTTTATCCGCTTCGTCCACAGTGGCCGTGATCGGTTTCTCCAGGAGCACATGCACTCCGGCATCCATAAACTTCGAGGCCACTTCATAATGCATGACCGTCGGCACGGCGATGGATACGGCGTCAACCGTGCCGATGAGAGAATGGTAGTCCGTAATCCCCTCACAGTGATACTCTTTCGCCAGCCGCGCGACCGTTTCGGTGTTCGAATCCACGACCGCCACCAGTTCCGCATTCGGATTCTCATGATATATGCGGGCGTGATGACGCCCCATGGAGCCAACACCTATGACTGCTACTCGCTTCTTTTGCATAACGTCCATTCAGTCCCGGAAAATTTGGCGTTTCCATCTTCTATTGCGCTTGATTCACTCGCGGGGGGGTCTGATTTGGAAAGCGCCCGTCGATTATTATATCGAATTGCCGTCAATCTCCCACCCCCCCGAGGCGAACGCAAGCCTTTTCGCCCTGTTGGTATGCCTGCGCGGGCGCCACCCAAACCTGTCCGGGATACGTTCGGATGGGGGGACTTTTGTTCTTTCCGGTTGTGCCGATGGCTGGGTTGAGGATAATACGCCAGTATCTTGTGAGGTGTGATGATCATGACGGCACGGGAAATCATTCGACGGGTCTTGGAAGGAGAGCGTCCCCCTTGGACCCCCTGGTCTTTCAAGTTCACGCAGGAGGCGGCCGAAACCCTTCGCGCCCATTATGGGACGGATGACCTGGATACGGCGGTTGGGAATCATATTCTCACTCTTGGCAGCGATATCGGATTTTTCGATGCGATGGGGGGCGATCGGTTTCGCGATGTTTTCGGCGTCGTCTGGGATCGATCGGTGGATCGGGATATTGGAATCGTCGAGGGATGCCTGCTGCCCGAGCCCACGCTGGCGGGCTTTGAATGGCCTGATCCCTGTGATGAACGATTTTTTGATGATATGGCGGCGCGGATCCAACGTTGGCCCCATCGGTTCCGAGTCTTTGAAATCGGTTTTTCTCTTTTTGAGCGAGCCTGGACGCTCCGGGGGATGGAAAACCTGTTGATGGATATGGCGCTGTGGCCCGATTTTGTCCATGAACTGCTGGATGTGATTGCGGATTATGTGATTGCGCAGGCGCGCGAGGCGATGGAACGGGCTGACATTGATGCCGTCTATTTCGGAGATGACTGGGGGCAGCAGCATGGATTGATCATGGGGCCGCCGATGTGGCGGACGTTCCTCTTGCCCCGCCTTCGACGGATGTATGCCGCTGTCCGGGAAAAGGGCCACTACGTGATGATTCATTCCTGCGGCGATGTGGATGAGGTCTTTCCGGACCTGATCGACGCCGGGCTCCATTGCTTCAATCCCTTTCAGCCGGAAGTGATGGATGTGTTCGCCCTCCATGCCCAATACCGGGGACGGCTGGCTTTCCATGGCGGGCTTTCGACCCAGCGGACGCTGCCTTATGGAACGGTTGACGCTGTGCGGGCCGAGTCGGAACGACTCCTGGCCATGGGACGGTCGGGGGGCTATATCTTTTCGCCCGCTCACGCGGTGGAGTCGGATGTGCCGTTGGAAAATATGCTGGCCTTTATCAGGACCGCTCAGGGACAGCCCGGTGTTCCAGAGGCGTTGCGCGGTTGACGGCCTGATCACCGAGCGGATTCAAAATCGCCATGGATTTCCATTTTCTGGCGCCGTTGGGATCTGCGGTTCTGACGGGGGTTATTCTTTTATCTTTAGAGCCTCCAGCCAGTCCAGGCTTCGGACGAGACGATAGACGACGCCTTGGGCGAGGAGGACAAAGCCGATCATCCATGCGGCGCTTTGGGCCAAGCGGTCGGGATAGATGACGAAGGGGAAGCGATACATCTCCGTATTGTATGCGGTTACCAGAAGGTACTGAAACAGGATTCCCAGTCCCAATCCGGCCACAATCCCCACGCTGTTGACGAGGATACTTTCGCCCGCCACGATCTGAGTCACCTGGAAAGGGGAATAACCGACGACGCGCAGAGAACCGATATCCCGTTCGCGCTCGCTGAGGGAGACCAGGGCTGTGTTCAAGATGCTGCCGAAGGCGAGCATCCCCGCAAAAAAGATCAGCGCTCCCATACTGGCCTTCATGGTGTCGCCAAAATTGTCTTCCAGCAGTCGGAAAGCGCGTTCTCTTTCGCTGATGCCGATGATGCCGGGGCGCCGTTTGATCTCTCGCAACAATTCATTGGATAAGGGGGCGTCGCCAGTTTCCGCTAACGCGTGAACGGTGTTGGCCACCCATTCCTCCCCCAAAAGTCGGCTGATATAGTCAATCCGTCCGTAGGCGCTCAGGCCCATGTAGCTGTCAACCACAGCCACGATGGGCGCTTGGACTTTACGCCGTTCGGCAATGAGCGGGCGCAGGGTGAGTGACTCGCCGGCGCAAACATGCAGAATTTCGGCCAGTTTTTGGGTGAGGATCAATCCCGATTCCGGTGGACGGATGGGGGTGTCTTGATCGTCGAGGGGTGTCTGAAGCCAGTTGGCTGCCGGTAGACCGATGAGGGCTGTCCGTTTTTCATAGGGTCCGTTGATCATCTCGCACGGAACGCCCAGTTCCGGTTCTCCCACGCGAATCGTGGGCAGGCGAGTCACTTCGGTGACCAGCGAGCGTCCCACTGGATCGCGCAACGCGATGCTGAGATCCTGTCGCATGATCTTTTCAAATTGATATTCCATCATGTAGTCCAGGGCATCCTGATTGCACAGGGCCAGGACGACAATCGAAGTGGACAGCATGGCGGCGAGCACACTGGCGCCGGAGCGAATGGGATTTCGGAAAATTGAGCGTAAAATCATTTTGGACCGAAAAGACAGGCGCGACCAGACAAAGGGAATCGATTCCATGAAAATGGACCGGCCCTGCTCGGGTGGGGGAGGGCGCATGGCGGCAGCGGGGTTGAGGCGAGCGGCGCGGCGCACGGCGCCGATGATCCCCAGGCTGGCGAATCCAACACTGATCAGCACGGCGCCGAGATAGATATCCAGATAGAAATGGGGGTTGATGTCGGGAATGGCGAAAAAGGTCCGATACATCATGATGTAGAGATTTTGCAATCCGTAGCCGGCGGCTAATCCGCTCAGACCGCCCAGTCCTCCAATGAAAAGACCGAATCCCAAAAAATGGCGGGTGACGGCGGCGTTGGAATAACCGAGCGCTTTCAGCGTTCCGATGACGCCGCGTTGCTGCATGACAATGCGCCCCACCAGAATGTGGAGGGCCAACGCCACGACGGCCAGAAACATCTCCGGCACAATGACCAGCGAGATTCGTATTCCTTGCAGTTCATCGGCAATAAAGCGAGTGGAAGGTCGTTCATGTCCGGGTGTCTTGGTCGTGACACCGTAGGGCTCCAAACGCGCTTCCAGCCGATCGAGGACAATCTCCAGATCGGCTGGCGATGTCTGAAGCGCCTGTCCGACGATCTGATTGAAGGCGCCGTCCAGATCACAGGCTTCCTGAAGGAATGCCGTGGGCGCGTATAAGGCGCCATAGCGAGCGGGATCGGGAGCAAAACCGCCTCCGGGAGGAAGCACGTAGACGAATTCCGGCGCCATGGCGGCGCCAACGACGAGGAGATCGTGCTGTTCATCCAAGAGTGAAACCTTGATGCGGGCGCCCGGCTGGATGTTGTTTGCGCGCGCGAAGGCGTCGTCGAGGATGACTTCCTTCCTGTTTTCGCCCGAAAACCAGGCGCCTTGTGTCAGGCGCAGATCATTGACTATCGACGATCGCGTGGCGGGTATGGACAGGATGTGGCCGGTGATGGGATCGGAACGGTCGGGAACTTCAACAAGCACACTCATGGAAACACGTCCGCGAAGGGCGCGGATGTTGGGTATCTCGCGAATTTCATCGATAACCGAGGCGGGGGCGCGTTTCAGGTCAATCGAGAAATCGGCCAGGCGGTATTGCTCATAATAGCGGGCGCGCGCGCCGTCCAGATCGCGATAAACGGCGCCCATACCAACAAAAAGCCCCACGCCCAGAGCCAGAATGGCCACCAGGCCGGGCAACGCGATCCAGCGCGCGCGAAGATCGCGGAGCATCTTTTTGACCAGCGGCCTGTTCCACATTGGTGCGCCTCCGACAGGCGGACGGCGTTAATCGACAATCGGCTCGGACTGATACAGCCCATGGTCTCGAATGTAGTCGGCCACCGAGCGAGGCAATACGTCGTCAGGAATCCTGCCTTCATGGAGGCGTTTCCGGATGGATTCGCTGCTGAGTTCCGGCAATACGAACCGTCCCGATTCCACCGCTTCCCCCAGTGTTTCAGGGCCCAAGCGGGGGATGACTACTAATTCCGATAGTTCGCGGATGCGGTCGGCATCCTTCCATTTCTCAAAATCCGCGACGATATCCGAACCGACGACCAATACCAGTTGGGCTTCCGGACGCCATTGGGCCAGTTCCTCAAGGGTATCCACCATATAGCTGACGCCCTCACGCTCGGCTTCCAGATCGCTGACATCCACACGGTCGCCGAGCGGTTCGACCGCCCGTTTGCACATGGCCAGACGGTCTTCAAAAGGAGCCAGGTCCTTATTAAAAGCATGACGCGCACAGGGAATCATCAAGATTTGATCGGCCAGCCCCCGCGACAGAACATAGACGCAGGCCATGACATGTGCCAGATGAGGCGGGTTGAAACTGCCTCCATAAATGGCGAGTCGCATGAATTCGCTTTCCTCAAGGGAGTCAATACCTTACAGACTGCGGCAATGGGTCGTGTAGTCCATGCAATACATATCGTGGCCTTCCAGGGCTTTGACTGCCAGATCGAAGGCTTCATCACCGGTCATGAATCCCTTGAAGGTCAGGGGATCAAGGATGGCTGAATCGCCACCATTCTGTTTATGCAGCCACGTCATGGCGTTGTTCAGAACCAGGCGCTTGGGAAGACCAAAGGACACGTTGCTCAAGCCGCCGGTGATATGGACGTCCGGATATTTTGCCCGCATGACCTGAACCGCTTTGAAGAAGTGATTCCCATTTTCCGAATCGGTGGCGATGGGCAGAACCAGCGGATCGAGATAGCGATCGCCCATGGGGATGCCCGCTGCGGTCATCATGCTCTGAAGTTCATCCAGGTTCGCAATGCGTTCGTCCGCCGTTTGGGGGAGTCCTTTCTCACCCGAAGCGTTCGCCACCACATACGCATTGTGTTTGGCGATTTCCGGGATCAACGCGCGGCGGTCGGACTCCAGATTGATGGAGTTGACCATGGCGCGTTTGCCCATGGCTGTAATCCGTTCCAGGGCTTTGGCGATCGTGTCCGAGTCCGAGGAGTCCACCGTGAGGATGGCCCCTTCCGTCACCGGCGCCACGGCTTCGATCAGCCAATTCATTAATGTCCAGCGCTCGTTGGGATCGGTGGCGCATTCATCCACACATACGTCAATGAAATCGCTGCCCGCCCGGATTTGAGCGACCGCGGTCGCCTGAGCCCAACGTGTGTCTTCCCGGCGGATCCCCTCCGCAATATAGGGGATGAAACGGCCACCGGCGGTTTCCACTTCCGCCTTGGCGTCCGTCAGGTCCATGAAAGACTCGCTCCCCTCAGCATCCTTGTATTTCAGAAAGGTTTTACCGTCCCGTTCCACCAGGCGCTGGCTGTCTTTGGAAATCTTTCGCGTCGCGTTCAGATTTTCCCCGATAATCAACAGATCTTCAATCATGGACTGTAAACTCCAACGGATGGGTATGGGGTGTCGTCGCTGAAGGTCGCCTGCAATGATGGGTAAGGCCACTCTCAGGATGATTCACAAGAAACATGAACGTGATGAGCATAAGGCCACCGCAGACCTCGGCGCAAGACCGGTCTTTGGAAAAATAGAGGCACAAAGGGATTCACTCGTTCGATAATTTGAATTCGCTGACAGATGGGTGTCGGCGCCGTCACGCTTTTTGCGCGCTGCGCGGCAAAAATCGCGCCGGCGCCTCGATTGCTCACGCTTGAACCCAGGGCTCCGCTCCCTATCGGTCGCTCCACCCTGGGCTTGTATATGCCGCCGCCTTCGGGGCTTGACGGATGTTTTGCTTCCGGGGCGCGGGCCTTATAGGGCATCGCCGCCGCGCCCCACCGTTCTTTGCGTCTTAGCGTCTTCGCGCCTTTGCGCCTTGGCGTTTGAAAAAGCAGCCATCGCGCCGGCGCCCCGGCGTGCTTTGCGGCTTCGCGCCTTGGCGTTTGGCGCAACCATCTTCTTTTCCTTCTATTCTTCATGGTTCAAAACAAAGATGACGGAAGCCATGTGGTTCCATTACGAGAAGAAATGCTCTAAGAAGATTCCACCGCGCCACGAGGTCATTTTCATCATTTGGCGTGTCCATGTTTATGGACATGGGGAACGCATTCGATTCCATTCGTTTACAGTGAAACATGACTATATCGAATAACTACATATAAATTATGGATCAAAACGCTTGCATCACGAACGATTCGTGATAGAATCATTCGTGTTGAAAGCAAATAACTGTCGGGGAGTCAATTGAATGGATTCTGACGTTCAGGTGTCTGAGCGTGACAGCGTGTCCGATGCGTTTTTCGGCACCTGCGGTTTACGAATTTTACGCGCGCTCCGGCGGATTATCCGGGGCGTGGATATTCATTCACGCAAGTTATACAGTGATTTTAATGTGACGACGCCACAGATGATGTGTCTGTATTCGCTCGTGAGTAAGGGCGCTGTGACCTTGTCGGAGTTGGCCGAAACGGTCCATCTCAGCGTTTCAACCGTCAATGGAATTGTGGATCGGATCGAAAAGCGGGGATGGGCGCGTCGGGAACGGTGTGCCAAGGATCGACGGCGAGTCTATGTGCATGTCACGGACGCGGGGCGGAAGTTGGCGAGCAATGCCCCGGCGCTGCTCCAAAACCGCTTGTCGGAACGATTACGGCAATTGCCGGAACAGGAGCAGGCGGCCATCGCCTTGTCACTGGAACGAATTGTTGAATTTATGGAGGTCGAAGACCTGGAAGCGTCGCCGATTCTGACGCCCAGTCTTCAGATTGCTCCCACCCATGGAGAAATAAAATGAAAAGCCTGTCCTCTACGCAACAGCAAATCATCGAAGCGATTGAAGAGAAGCCGTCTTCATCGATTTGGCGCGACTGGAAATGGCAGATTCGAAACAGTGTGCGGGATTTAAAAACCTTTGAAGACCTTCTCGATATAAAACTCACGCCGCGGCAGCGTTCGGATTTCCAAAAGACCGTCCAAAAATTCCCCATGTCCGTTACGCCGTACTACCTGTCCTTAATCAATACTCAGGATTTGGCGAATGATCCGATTTTCCGTCAGGCGATCCCTTCGCCCAAGGAATTACAGGTCATGAAGGGGGACATGGCCGATCCGCTTCATGAAGATAAAGATACGCCGGCCCCGGGTCTGACGCATCGGTATCCGGATCGTGTGCTGTTACTGGTGAGCAACATGTGCTCCATGTATTGTCGTCATTGCACACGGAAGCGGCGCGTCGGTGATCAGGATAGCATTCCGGCGCGCGAAGAAATCGAGGCGGGCCTCGACTATATCCGTCGCACGCCTCAGATTCGGGACGTCCTGCTGAGCGGGGGCGATCCGCTGCTGCTGTCGGATGAGCGTTTGGATTGGCTGTTGACGGAATTGCATGCAATCCCCCACGTGGAAGTCGTTCGGATCGGCACACGCATTCCGGTCGTCCTGCCCTACCGGGTGACGGATGATCTGGTCGCCATGCTGAAGCGGCATCATCCCCTGTGGA
>JADFCT010000070.1 GCA_017161665.1 Candidatus Sumerlaeota bacterium | reverse complement strand
GCGCCGGTTCCTTGCGTCCCGTGGCCTGAAGCCAGGCAGCCTGTTCGGCAGCGACCTGCTCTTCAGTCAGAACGCCGGATTGCTTGACCCGATGGCCGAAACAGGCGGTCAATGTCAGAGACAGGGTCATCAGTATCCGAATAGATGCAGAAACGCGCATGATTGAACCTTTCCGTTGTAAGAGTTCCGGCTTGGAAATCGACAATATCGTTTACCCCTTTTTCATTGCGAGCGACCCTTACCGCATTCCGATGCGAGTATCCCCGCGGCAGGGGGGGCGTGTCAATTCGGTTCCGGTCACGGCTCCAGCAGTTCCGATTGCGCCCTCGGGAGTGAACGATGAATACTCCAGGAAAATTTCAAAGGACGATCCATGCGATTTGAAGGAAAAATATATCGCCCGCCCGCTGAGGGTGACAGCCTGTTACTGCAACTGACGGTGGGATGTTCCCACAACAAGTGCGCTTTCTGTGTTATGTATGCGGACAAGAAATTCCGCGTTCGGAACCTGGATGATGTGTTCGAGGATATTGACGTGGCGGCTGTGATGTATCCCGACACGCGCCGCGTCTTTTTGTGCGATGGTGATGCCCTGAATGCGGGATTCGAGAATTTTCGCCGAGTTTGTGAATACCTGAATGCGCGGTTCCTTGCCTTGCGGCGGATCGCGGCCTACACCAATGCGGGAGATATCCTGGCTTTGTCGAACGATCAACTGGCGCAACTGCGGGCGCTGAAGTTCACGTTGGGATATCTGGGGTTGGAAAGCGGATGTGACGAAACGCTGACACGCTTAAGAAAAGCGGACGGAGCCGAGGCGATGGTGGAAGCCCACGAAAAGGCCCGACGGGTGGGAATCAAGATGTCGGTTATCGGACTGCTGGGGGCCGGTGGACGCCCCGGAACGATGTCCCATCGACATGAAACCGTTCGGATCCTGAACCGAATGCAGCCACGGATTCTTTCTTTCCTGACCATGGTGGTCCGCGAGGGTTCCGTCATGGAACGATGGGTCGCCCGGGGTGAATTCGAACCCCTTTCGGACCGGGAAAGTCTGGAGGAGTTGCGCGACATTGTTGCCGGATTGGAACTGGAATCCGCCGTGTTACGAGTCAATCACGCCTCCAACATTCTGCCCTTGGAAGGACGACTGCCAAAAGATAAAGGGCGGTTGTTGCGGGAGATTGATGAAGCCAGCAAAGCCCTTAATGCTTGGATATGAACTCCCTGATGATTTTCCATGCCTGATCCATTTGCGTTTGGAGGATGAAGTGCGTACTTTTAATCTTGGCAACCTCCAAGTTCCGAATTCCTGTCTCGAAATCACTCAGACAGGCTGAAGGAACAAGCGCATCGGAAAGAGCTTGGATATACAGGCATGGGATCTCAATTTTCTGCAAATTGTCACGTACATCGACGTGTTGAATGACCTGGAGCCGATGCGCAAGAATCCGTGATTCTACATTCTGTTGACAACGGGACAAATATTCATGCAAAGGGTTTGCGATCTCATTGTTTTTCTCGATCACAAGCCGAAAGATGCGTTTCGACACGGGGATGCTCAACAGCATTTGCAGTACAATCTGTGGCAGTCCACCCAGGAGCCACGGTCGTGGCGATCGGGCGAATGTAGCGCAAAGGACAAGGTGGCTAGGTCTTATCAGGCCCAATGCGACCAACTGCACAGCCACGGGCCCTGAAAACGATTCTGCGATAACAAGTGGTTCATGACAGTCATCTGGGATCTGCTGTCTGGCCACTGCAACCGTTTCATCAAAAGTCAAGGCTTGATCTGGTGGATATTTGACGATAATCACTCGAAATTCTTTGGGAATGCGGCTGATGAAATAATCAAACGATATGCCCGTGCCATCAAGTCCTGGCATGAGAATAATCGTTTCGCATTGATTCTCAGAAGGCTTGGTCATTTATTTCTCCAGGATTGCATAAAGTGAAACGCATGGATCATTTCGATGCTAAAAATTATTTTTTCACCAATTCATTCAATTCCGAAGCCAACCGTTCGACCTCCTCCGCCCGTTCCTCCATTGATATCCCTTCCCCAAGCGCCAGAATTTGAGTCAACCTTTCGCGTGTGTTGGTTGGTTGGTTTTTACAGCGTTCCAGATGCGTATCCAGAAATCGCTTCGGCCCTGGTGACCATAATCGATTAAGCGCAAAGAGCGCCTCAGCAAACCACCGCGAAAAGTCGGACACCGCCATCCAGAAAGCAGGCAGGTCTCCCCGCCGGGCCAGCACGGGCGCCTGACGAACGGGCTTGCTCATGGCCGCGCAGGCCCGATTCAGCAACCGTGTCCGCAGGGAGTTGGGGTAGCGCTTCAGTTGATCCCGCAGGTGAGCGACTTCCCCCGTTGGATCCCACAAAATCACGGAATAAGCCATCCAATGGGCTGTGCTGTCATCCGCATCCGGTTCTTCCCGATCAATCAATCGCGCAATCGATTTCGCCGCCTCGTCAAAAGCCTGAAACGACAACTCAACTTCCCATCCGTCCAACTCATAGTCCCCGGCGCCCAACGCTCGGGCGCCGAGCGTTTCCCAGACCCTGGCGACCAGAGGGGCATCGGGCGCGTTTCCACGAATCCACATGCAGATGTCGGCGTCCGATTCGGCGTCAATGGTTCCGCCACGCCCCAGCGATCCCCCGGCGATGGCCCCCATCACGGATGGCAGATCCGCCATCGCCCGGGCGGTCTTTTCAGCCACGGCCAGCAAGTTATCTCTCATGCGTCGTTTCCTTTACAAAAATTTATTCGCTCTTTTTCATGGCTGGGGCGGGTTAATCCTGTGATACGATTTGGCATCTCAATGATGGCGATGCTCATGCGCCCTGTTCGCAATCATTCCTGGAATGTCACGCCACTGGAAGCCCGACAGATTCAGGAAAGCCTTTGTCAACGCGTCGATGTGACGCCGCTTCCCGATTTGTCCCAAATCAAAACGGTGGCGGGACTGGATGTATCATACGCCAAAGAGACCAACCGCTGTTATGCTGCTGTGGTCGTTACCCGGGGACCGGACTGGGAGCCTATCGAACAAGCAACCGCCATGCTGGACGCCACGTTTCCCTATGTGCCGGGGCTTCTTTCCTTTCGTGAAGGGCCGGCCCTGATCCAGGCACTTTCCATGCTCAAACACGCGCCGGATCTGTTTCTGTTCGACGGCCAGGGCCTGGCCCATCCCCGCCGTTTCGGCCTGGCCTGTCATCTGGGGGTTCTGTTCGATCATCCCGCCGTTGGCTGCGCCAAACGCCGTCTGACGGGAGAACATGATATCCCTGGAAACACTCCCGGCGCCTGGACGCCACTTCGGGACGAGCAAACCAATGAACTCATCGGCGCCGTGACGCGAACCCGGCGGAACGTCAAGCCGGTTTATGTCTCCATCGGCCATCAACTTTCGCTGGACCAGGCGATTGAGATTGTCTTACAAACCCAAACCCGCTATCGTTTGCCTGAACCGATCCGAATGGCGCACCGTCTGAGCAACGAAATCCGTCTGGCGGACTTGAACGCCGAAGATCGATCAACACACTGAAGGCCAGGGAAACCGTCTGATGAACATACTCCGTTCCACCCGTCGTCAATTTTTAAATACGTTGGGCCTTGGCGCCACGAGTCTCTTTTCAGCGCCGCTTCTTTGCCCGGCGGCTGCCCCCGCCGCTCAGCGAAAGCCCAACGTCCTCTTCATTTTGATAGATGACATGGGGTGGCGTGACTGCGGCTGCAACGGCAGTGACTTTTATGAAACGCCCCATATCGACCGTCTTGCCTCGGAGGGGACGCGTTTTACCGCCGCCTATGCGGCCGCGGCCGTTTGCTCCCCCACCCGGGCCGCCCTCATGAGCGGTAAGTATCCGGCTCGATTGAAAATCACAGACTGGATTCCGGGCAATCCAAAAAAAGGAAAACTCGACCGACTGGATTTTGAGCAGCAACTGCCCCTGTCGGAATTCACGCTCGCCGAAGCCTTCAAGGCCAACGGCTATCAGACCGGCTTCATCGGCAAATGGCACCTGGGCGATGAACCGTACTTCCCCGACAAACAGGGATTCGATTCGAATCTGGCTGGCCATCACCGGGGAGGACCGCACAAGGGATACTTCAGCCCCTGGGATCTGGGCAATCTCCCCAACGGCCCCGAAGGTCAATACCTCCCCGATCGATTGGGCGATGCGGCGGTTCAATTCATTCGTGACAACCGCGACCGGCCTTTCTTTCTACTGTTGAGCCATTATACGGTTCACAGCCCTGTTCAGGCCAAGCAGGAAACCATCGAAAAATATCGCCGCAAGGCCGAAGCGTTACCCGAAGGCGAGAAACCGGAATTTGTCGCCGAGGGTCCGGACGCCCTGAATCGAGAGATCCAGAATCATCCGGCCTTCGCCGCCATGATCGAACACATGGACGATAATGTGGGCAAGGTGTTGGCCGCCCTAAAGGAACTCGGTCTCGAAAAGGACACCGTTGTCGTGTTCACTTCTGACAACGGCGGACAGTCCATCCTGCCGGGCCCCCGAGGTCGGGCCTGGGGATCCAATCGTCCCCTGCGCGCCGGTAAAGGCTGGCTCTATGAAGGAGGTATTCGGATTCCCCTCATCATTCGCTGGCCTGGCGTCCTTAAAGGCGGGAGCCTGTTTACATCGCCCGTCATCACCATGGATCTCTACCCCACCCTTTTGTCCATGACGGGCGCGCCAAGCCGTCCGGAACAACATCAGGATGGTCTGGACTTAACGGATGCCCTGCGTGGAAAAACCACTCTGAAACGCGATACCCTTTACTGGCACTATCCTCACTATCACGGCTCCGCTCACCGTCCTTCGGGAGCGATCCGGTGGGGCGACTATAAACTGATCGAATTCTTTGAAGATATGCGGGTCGAATTATACCACCTCGGTCATGACCCGGGCGAAACAAACAATCTGGCAGGACAAGCGCCTGAAATCACTGACCGCTTGCGTCAGATGCTGCATCAATGGCGCCGGGATGTGGATGCCTCCATGCCGGTTCCCAATCCGAAGGATCCGATAGCAAAGGCAACAGCCCCGCCCCTTAGGAGCAGTTCGAACCAATGATTCGATCCCTTGAAACGACGAAACGCCCCCGGCTGGCCATGCAGGCTCTGATGGCAAGCCTGACGCTTGACGTCCTCAACAGCGAAAAAGGCGTATTAAAGGGCAAGTCCGCGGCCCCACTCCATATTATGCGCTCCCGCGCCAATCGCCTGCGAACAGCTATTCGCCTGATCGGCCTGACCGCTGGACTCAAAAAGCGAAAGGAGTGGCTGAATGATCTGAAGTGGTTGACCGGTGTTCTGGGGCCGGCCCGCGATCTGGATGTATCCATCCACCTCCTCGACACCCTCGAGGTTCAGCCCAATCGACGCGATAATCCAGGGATCCAATGGGTCCGCGAAACACTGGTTCAAAAGCGCGAACAGCGCTACGATACTTTGCGAAAGGAACTGAGTTCCAAACGCTGGAAGGGATTAAAGAAACGACTCAAACGATTGGCCGACTCAGAAAAGTCCCTCTGGCTGGTGCGTAAGCAACTGGAAAAACGCTCCCCCCAAATCCTATTGGGAGTGGTTATGGCGCCCCCCTGGGCGCAATTCAAGAAAAGACACCAGACGTTATTGGAACAGGCCTCGCCCAAGCGCATTCATGATTTACGTAAAGCCGGAAAACGGGTCCGCTATGTTTTAGAATACTTTCGTCCCTACCTGACAAAGGACACGAAGAAAATTGTTCCCTCCGTGGCGAAATTACACGACACACTGGGCAATCTCCACGATTTCGAAGTCCTGGAAGAACTGATCCACGCCCTTGTCCTGGATCTCCTGTGTGTGGACTGGGATCATGAACAAGCCCGTATGGGTGGCGCGCTGGTTCTGCTCAGGCAATGTCAAATCCAACATGCAAAACACATGGATCATTTTCATGATCTCTTCCGTGAAATCCACAAGCCCGACGAACTTTTCGATCAAATGGAGAAACTCGTCCGGGCCTCAAATTCCGATGGGACGTCAGACATTTCCAGCGCTTCGCCCTTGATTTAAAATGAGGTGTTGACAAGACCGCGTGCCATCCGAAACGATTCACATACTGTAGAAGTTATGGAGTACACTTGAAAAGGAGGGTAGGATGAATCCCACACACGAGTCGCTCAATCAAGCCGTACAGCCGCATTGTTGCCCTTGCTCAGATCATGGCCAAGGATTAACACGTCGCTCTTTCATCGGTGATACCGGCGCGGCTTTTGCCATGGCCGGCGTGGCCCTGGCTGCCACTAACTGGTCCCGTCTGGCAGCCGCCCAACCGGGAATCCCTATGGCCCCGGCACGAAAACCGTTAGTGGTCAAGCCCATTTTGGTTCATACCATTTATCAACGCCGTCCTCAAACCAGCTGGCGTTCCTGGGGCGGAATCCAAACCCAGCAGGACGCGGATGAAGAAGTGGGGCGGATCCAAAAGGAATTGAATGAAATCCGGGCAAAAGCCGATTTCCCCGTTGAATTCCTTCCGGTTAGCGCCATTCAAAACGCAGGCGGATTGAATGCAATGCAGGCCGATTTGGGGAAAGCGGACGCCCTTCTTGTTTACGCTTCCGGTGGGGACACCTCCGACTACAACAAGATCGCGGAATTGAAAAAAGACACCGTGGTCTTCCTTCGCCACAAGTCCGGTCCCCTTTCCCTATGGTATGAGATCGTGGCGCCCCGCTTTTTGCGTCAGCACACCGATGAACACGTCGCCTTGGGTGTGGATTTTAAAGATGTCGTGGTGGACAGTTCGGAGGAAATTGAGTGGCGACTGCGCAGTTTATGCGGACTCAAGAACACCCGGGGCAGCCGTATTCTGGCCGTGGGCGGTCCTGACGGTTGGGCGCAACCGCGCGGAGTCGTTCCCGCGTTGGTCAAAGAACGCTGGAATCTGGATATCCGAACCATTGAATATAAACAGCTGGGAGAACTCATCCAGCAGGCGCGCGCCGATCAAGCCGCCGTCAAAAAGGCGCGGGAACGGGCGGCTCAGTACCTGAATCTCCCCGGGACACAGTTGGAAACGGATAAGCCCTTTGTTGAAAACGCGATGCTCTTGGATCAGATTTTCCGATCCATGATGGCGGAAAATGATTGCAAAGCCTTGACGATCAATGGGTGCATGGGAACGATTATGCCGTTGGCCGAGACCTCCGCCTGCCTCACGCTCAGCACATTGAATGATGATGGGTATCTGGCGTTCTGTGAGTCGGATTTTGTCGTGATTCCATCCGGCATTTTGCTGGCTGGCATCTCTGGACTGCCGACGTTCCTCAATGATCCCACCTATCCACATGATGGCGTCATCACACTTGCCCACTGTACCGCCCCACGCAAAATGGATGGCAAGCAGGCAGAGCCGGTTCGACTCTTAACCCATTTTGAATCGGACTACGGCGCTGCGCCCAAGGTGGATATGCGTATCGGTCAGACGGTGACCAATATCGTGCCGGACTTCAAAGCCGAACGCTGGGTGGGATTGCTGGGTGTGATTAAAGAAAACCCCTTCCTGCCGATCTGTCGTTCTCAGATTGACATTGAATTCCAATGCGATTCCGATTGTCTGGCCGAACGGATGCCCGGCTTCCACTGGATGACCGGATATGGAGACTACATGCAGGAAATCGGTTACGCCCTGAAGAAGGTTGGGATCCAGTGGGACACGTTGGCCTGACGAGCGCGGGCGTCCAAACGGGGCATCCCCATCATCGCTTCTTATGTGTGTCCAGGGCCTCGCGAATTTTTGAGAGCAGGACTTTATGTTGATAGGGTTTGGGAATGACCTGGTATGACTGATCCGGCAACAATTCATTGTGAAGGACATTGTAACTGTAGCCACTGGCAAACAAGATCGGTAAATGGGGATTGCGGGCGCGGATGTGTTCACACACACCGCGTCCGCTGATTTGTGGCATAATCACATCCAACAGGGCCAGGCTGATTTCTTCATGATGACCATCGTATAATTCGATCGCCTCGGCGCCATCCCGGGCCACCAATACCTTGAAACCTGCGCGTTCCATAATTCGCACAGACAGTTTACGGACCAGCTCATCGTCTTCGGCCAAGAGAATCGTCGCTGGGGGGGCGTCTGTATCCAATTTGAGGACAGCATCGTCTCGATCAGCGCTCCCCCCCGCCGTTCCCTGGGGGAAATAAATGCGAAAAGTCGTCCCATGGCCGTACTCTGAGTAGAGATTCAAAAAACCGCCATGGCGTTTGGTGATGGCATAAACCGTGGCCAGGCCCAGTCCGGTGCCCCGATCCACTTCCTTCGTCGTAAAGAACGGCTCAAAAATACGGGACTGAATATCCTGCGGGATTCCTTCACCGGTATCCGAAATGGTCAGGCTGACGTAGTCCCCAATGCGCGCGTCCATGTGTGTGCGCGAATAACGGGGATCCACCGCAAAGTTTTCTGTTTCAATATACAGTTTTCCCCCTCGTGGCATAGCGTCGCGCGCATTGACGCACAAATTAACCAGCACTTGCTCAATTTGTCCCGGATCGGCCGCAATGGTATAGAGGTTGGAGCCTCCGGTGAAGGTCAGGTCAATGTGTTCGCCGATAATCCGGCGGATCATTTTCAACAAGCCCGTGACGATCTCATTGAGATCGACGGTCGCCAAGGTCAACTCCTGGCGGCGGCTGAAAGTAAGCAGTTGCCGTACCAGCGCCGTCGCGCGATCCGTCGCCTTCGACACTTCCGCCAGTTCACTGAGAATGGCGTGATCGGTCGGCAAATCCTCCATGGCCAGGTCCGTATAGCCACGAATCGCCAACAGCAGATTATTGAAATCATGAGCCACACCGCCGGCCAACTGGCCGATGGCTTCCATTTTCTGGGACTGACGCAACTGCGCCTCCAGTTTGTGTTGCTCTTCTTCGTATTGCTTACGGCTGGAAATATCCCGGGAAATGGCAAGCAGCGATTCAGAATCGTCATTTTCACGCATCACACTGATCGTCGTTTCCACAGGAAACTCGCTGCCATCCTTTCGCTTATGTTGACCTTCGTAAAGGATGGAGCCTTGCGATCGGATTTCCGTAAGTAAGGTGGCGGGATCCGACGGCTGCGAAGTCGTCAGAACGACATCCGTCCATTTCAATTGACTCAACTCTTCGTGGGTGTATCCCAGTGACTCGCAGGCGCTACGGTTCATATCGCGCAACCGGCCGGTCTCGTCGATCAAAAAGATCCCGTCCACAGCCTGTTCGAAGAGGGAACGGAATCGCGCCTCACTGGCCTTTAAGGACTTTTGAGCCTGGATTCGATCGGTCACATCAAAGAACGTGCAAGCGAATTGACCGGGCCGTGGCGAATAGGCGGACACCTCAAAATATTTATCCAAGGTCTGGGTGTAACTCTCGAATCGAATCGGCTGCCCAGAGATCGCCACTTTCCCGAAAGTGGCGATCCACTCCGGCTCCACGTCCGGCAGCACCTCCAACACCGTCTGACCAAGAATTGCGTCGGCTTTGAGGCCGACCATCGTTTCAAACGCGGGATTGACAGCCAGATAACGATAATTGATCGGACGCCCTTCGGCATCACAGATAATCTCATGCAGGGCAAAACCACTGGCCATTGAGTCAAACAGCATCTGGTAGTTCCGCTCACTCTGGACCAACGCGGTTACATTGCGGGCGAAAATAGCCGCATGGGCGCAACTAAGTTTTTCATCGAAGACGGGATACACCGCGAAGTCCGTCCACTGTTCATCGTGCTCATCCACTCCGCGAACGGATTTGCCGGTTTCAAACACTCGCTCGACGGCCCGTCGGCGTTGGGTCAGTATCGGTTCCGGTATCCAGTCCCATAGGAGCGAGCCAATGATTTCAGCCCGCGCCCCTTTAAAGAAAGGGGCGAAGTTGCGATTGATATCCAGAACCATTCCATCGCGATCAATCAGAATAATCGCGTCCGAGGAGGCGTTCATGATGGCGCGCAGCTGTTCTTCGCTTTTATGCCAGGCCTTATGAGTGGCCAGGGCGTCCGTTATATCGACTCCCATGCCCACAATCAGAGCGATCCGTCCGTCCTCCGTATATTTTCCCACGCAGGACCAAATCTGAAAATCACGCCAGTATCCGTCTTTATGCCGAATTCGGATCATGGCTTGACGGGGTGGGATTTTTCCACCGGGGGGCGGTGAAGAGTAGTGCGCCACCATGGATTTACGGCTTTCCATATCGAAAAGGGAAAGAAATTCCGATTCCATACCATAGACTTCTTCCGCCGAATAACCGGCAAAGGACTGAATGGAATCGGATATGGCAAGAACCCGCTGATGCATCCAGTCAATCGTATATAGGAAGGCCGGTCCTTTTCCGAGCACCTCTGCATAATTCTGAAGCAGGTTGGGCGTCGAGGGTGACGCAACGGCTTCGGAGCCCCGTTTTTCTTTCAATTGGCGAACCTGCGATTCCAATTCGGTGATTCGCGCTCTTAATTTTTGCTCGTCAGATGGGTAATCCACTATAAATAAGTCCCTATGATACAAGAAAATCGGTTGATTTGGTCGTTACTGTATTGAAGTGTGGATAATAATCGCGGGTTCGGCCGCGTTTCCAGCATTTAAAATTTATTCTCCGACCGGCGCTGGAAACGGGCGCCTTAGACGTTCAGTGTCGCCAGCCCGTGGCTTCGATTCGACGACGTTCAGATTTGAGGTCGCTTCCCTCAAAAAAAAGACAACCAGCCTCGCAAACGCGTGGTTTCTCCGGGTGTCGTATCAGGGA
Organism: Candidatus Sumerlaeota bacterium; assembly: GCA_017161665.1. Lineage (GTDB taxonomy): Bacteria > Sumerlaeota > Sumerlaeia > JADFCT01 > JADFCT01 > JADFCT01. Next base: position 1,292 of record JADFCT010000070.1, on the reverse strand, counting down.
ATTGTGGGTCCGAATACATACAGGGACAGACCGGATTGTTCCAGACACACCAGAAGGGCGTCCAAGCGTTGATGATCCATCGGCGCCCCCTTTCGGAGCGACAGGCGATCGACGGCGGATCATCCGTTTTGTTTTCATGGGTCTGATTGTTGAATCCTCTGATGTCTTTCAGCAGGACGCAATTCTGTATTCACAGGTCTCTCAATGTCGCGCCGGTTCCAGAGGATTAAATCGGCAGGCGCCCGAGTATCAACATGGTCCCCCCAAAGCATGGTGTGAGTGTAGGCGCTCGACGACAGGCAATTATACGTATTTCCCGTTCATTGAGTTCTTGGTAAACAAGAGCAGACAGCAGAGGCAACGGGAACCTTTAAATCCTGAAAATGACAAATGATTAAATTGACACATCAGCACAATCGCTATACATTTTAGGACATTCAGCTGAGTACGGCTCCCGGCGTGGTCTCATTTACCGGGGAATTTCTTCCAAAATAAGAAACGAGCGACTATGCCCCACCGATTCATATGGCAAGCCGCCAAGGTGGAGCCTGTCCCTCGCCGAACAGGACGCCCTCGTCTGTATGGTGTCTGGGCCTTTGTTTGGCTTGTCCTTTCCTTTCCTCTACCCGTCTTCGCTCAAAGCCCCAGCAGCGAAACCGTTCGCATCCATCTCAAGTGGCGTCATCAGTTTCAGTTCGCCGGTTATTACGCGGCGATTGAGCAGGGATATTATGCCCAGGAAGGTCTGGATGTCACCCTATTGGAACGGAAAGCAACGGATTCTGTTTTTCAATCGGTTTTGGACGGTCGGGCTGAATATGGTGTAGCGGACGCGGGCTTGATTCTGGAGCGTCACTTCGGACGCCCAGTCACATTAGTCGCCCAGATTTTTCAACATTCCCCGCTTATTCTCATTGCCTTGCGCGAATCGGGTATATCCACACCCAATGACCTGATCGGGCGCCGGGTAATGATTGATTCCCGCAATCACAGTAATTCGGCTTATCTGGGCATGTTGTTACAGAGTGGAATCAATCCGGACAGATTCACGCAAATACCTCATTCCATGAATCCACTGTCTCTGGTAGACGGCGAATGCGATGTCATGTCGGCCTATCTGACGGATCAGACCTTTTTCTTCAAAGAACAGGATATTCCGATCAATCTCATCAATCCACAAAACTATGGCGTGGATTTTTATGGCGATAACTTGTTTACAACCGATTTCGAATGGCTAAACCGGCCGGAACGAGTTCGGGCCATGCGCGAGGCTACCATTCGCGGATGGGCCT